>JBDKJC010000558.1:0-3546 GCA_039796815.1 Cyanobacteriota bacterium
TAACTTTGCTTGTCCTGGAGGAGTTTTCAGGATTATTTGCAGTCCTGATGGAGTTTGCTTGACTTCTACCCCTGTAACTTTGGTTAGCTGAGGATTTTGGGCTAGAGATCCCCCTAAACCCCCCTTTTCAAGGGGGACTTTGAGCGCAGTTCTTCCCTTATCAAGAGGGACTTTGAGTCCAGTTCCCCCCTTAAAAAGGGGGGCTAGGGGGGATCGAGATTCTTCTGTGCGATCGCTTTCTGCTAATACTGGCGTTGCCCAACTGCCCAAAAACATACCTAAGAATAATAATCCTTGATATTTCCCCATTATTTTTTATGAGCAAAATATTTCTTATTAAGATGATTTTGCAATTATCAACGAAGCTCAGTATAAGTAATTACACGCAGTTGGTCTAGTACATAAACGGACAGGAACTATTCAAAAACGGACTTTTTATTTCGTTCTGCAAAGTAGACGATTGCTTTTCAGTCAGTCAACAAAGTTGGTTACTAGACGACTAATCTTTTATAATTAGTGTACATTGTTAGGTACATTAATTTATGTTTGATTACCAAATAACATCACCGACTGATGCGAGAAATGATTTTTTTAATTTGTTGAACTTAGTAGCTGAAAATCATCAAGTCTATCTAGTTAATCGTCGAAATGGTGAAAATGTAGCTTTAATTGCCGAATCAGATTTAGTTAGTTTAGTAGAGACAGTTTACCTTTTCCGCTCTCCGCAAAATGCTCGTCGGCTTTTAGAGGCGATGGAAGAGTCGAAGAACGGCAAGATTCAGCCTCAAAGTTTATCGGAACTTCAGCAGGAGATGGCAATTGAGCAAGAAGAAGAAAAAAGAGCCTGAAAACCCAAAAATCGAGCAGATTATAGTTAATCGCAGTCCTGGTTTTAGTTCGCGTTTTAAAGAAGATTTAGCTTGGTGGTTTAAGCAAGATAGCAAAATAGGAGGAAAGATTCTCGATTTGGTTACGGCTATTATGAGAGAGCCTTTTAAAGGTATTGGCAAACCTGAGCCTCTAAAATACGTTGATGCAGACATTTGGTCTAGAAGGATTAATTTAGAACATCGATTGGTTTGTCGAGTCGGACAGACGCAAATTGATTTTCTTGCTTGTCGTTATCATTACGAGTAAAGCACTAAGCATTGGGTTAAAAATTGGCAATTTTTTTGCCCTTCATACACTCACCAGGACTAATACCAAACCTTTGCTTAAAGGCAGCAGCAAACCGCGACGGACTGGAATAGCCGACCTTACGAGCTACTTGGGCTATGGTTAAATCTTGATCACGCAATATTTGTTCTGCTTGTTTTAGACGGTAGTTAATCAGATAGGCTATGGGACTTACACCGAAGATTGACTGAAAACCACGTCGCAAACTGCGATCGCTCAAACCAACTTGTCGTGCTATTTCTAGAATTGAAAGCGTATTTTCCCAATTTTGCAGTAATAATTCCCTTGCTTGATAGATTTTCTCTACCGTTTGCTTTTTAAGATGATAATTGTTTGTTTTACTAAGGTTATCGCTTTTGAGCGATTCAAGTTGCAGTGCTAGTAATTCTAATGTTTTGCCTTGGATATACATTTGCTTGGTTAATCCTTGAAAAGGACAGGCAAAAATGTCTCGCACAGTAGTAATCATCTTAGAATTAATGGGGTGATCGCGCCAACACTGTTGCCAATCATTCGATTTAATCAGTAGTTGTAATTCTGGCGGTAATTCTCCAGAAGCATTGCCGTAAAGGCTCTTAAGTAAATCTGGCTCTAAGCCAACTGAGAGATGCACTCCTTTTCCATCAGCAGGAGATTGCCAAATTTCTTGAGGTGCAATGCCACTACCAAATAAAGTGTAACGTCCGTTTTGTTTGCTGTTATGGGCTGGAATCCACAAACAGATTTCTACTTCATGCTCTCTTTCCAAATTGTAAAATTTTTGATCATTGGGCATTTGCCAAGTTTCGCCGAACAATCCACTACCTTCACACAAATCAATCCCCCAAAATTGACCTTGACCGAGCAATTGAGGAATTTTACCCTTAACTTCACACACATCGGGCGCAATTTCTATTTCAGTAAATTGAGTATTTTCATAAAGTTCTCTAAAATCTGATTGCGTAAGGGTAATAGTCATATTTGCTCAAAAACATCTTCAAAGACTGTAAGATACGGCAATATTTTAAACGGGTTAAAATTTCACGAAAACCGCACCAATAACGGTAAAAGATTCGCCTTTATTAAAAATAATTCTTAAATGCTTCAGGATAATCACTTTTTTATCCACTCTGTTCAATCGCTGCTGCTCGAATACTTGTATCAAGATTTGAATCGACTAGTAGGCGAAGTAGATGGTAGTTAGTTAGACTGACTTTTTCTACCACAATATACGTGAATTTAGTACTAGGGATGACAAGTCTTTTCTAAGGCTATCGGTTCAGAAGCAACTCGTTCTCGTAAGTCTACATTCTGCCAGAATTTAATTATTTTCCTGCCTGTATATTCAGGGAAAAAATAATGAAAGAAATGATGTCCTAATGGGTTTATCCAAAGCAGATCATCATCTTTTAAATAATCTGACCAACCTCGCAAAGCAGAGCGATCGCTGATACCATCATTATCACTACCACATACCATCATGGGCATTGATACTCCTCCAAATTCTACTCGCTCTAGTTGATAAAGAGAATGAGCAGTGGGTGCAGTGTCTAAATCTTGCTTGAGAATCTCAACTAGTTTTTTGGTATTTGTTCGGCTTTGATGACCAAACATCATTTGTACCATCCGCGTGAGAATAATTTCTTGACTGCAAGGTAACAATTTTCGCATCTGATAATAGTGTGCTTGCCAATCGATCGCAGGCGCGCAACCGACTCCAAGTAAAGTTAAAGATTTGACTCGTTGAGGATATTTACGAGCATAGATCAATCCCAGTAAACCACCTGTGCCATGACCAATTAAATCTATCGGTTGAGATTTAGATTTAAGATAGTCGTGAAGTAATGTTAGGGCTATTTCCATAGAACTTGCTTCGTCTAGTTCTTGATGATATTCCCAATAGGCGATGGGTATTTGTTGAGATAGATGGCGAATAATGCGACCATCAAACTGCTTGAAACTAGGATTGGCGTTAATCCAAAGTGGTGCTGTGGCAAGGGATATCTTCATTTTAAGTAAGTTAATTTAGGCAATTTAAACTTGAATACTGAATGCTTAAGTCTTTTGTGAGCATTGCTGCAATGATTCATCGCGATACAGCTACCACAATCAGTTCGATGCTCGTCAGGTGAAAAGTCTCGACAACCGATCGCAGTTTCTGACATGGCTACCAGTGGATTAACCGTACATGTGAGTCGATAGTCTCCTGTAAAATAGGCGCATTTATCGCAAGGTATTTGATGCAGTCGTTTGAGATGATTGATAGCTTGTTTGAACATGGAAAGCGATCGCCAAAACAAGCAAGAAAAAACTAAAGTCCAACTAATAAAACAGAAGACTAGATATACCATGAATAAAAGATTCTGGCGGATGTATAAAAAAAGGGAAAAG
>JBDKJC010000559.1:0-3530 GCA_039796815.1 Cyanobacteriota bacterium
AAACGATAGCGATGGGCATCGGCATAGGAAAAGATACGCGCCTGTAGCATTTTATCGGGAGAAAAACCGATACCAGGTACGACATTAGAGGGGGAATAAGCCGCATTCTCAATGTCTGTGAAGTAATTATCTGGATTTCGGTTTAGCTCTATTTCCCCCACATCAATCAATGGATAATCAGCATGAGGCCAGACTTTAGTTAGATCGAACGGATTGTAGGGAGTCTTTTCGGCATCTGCTTCGGGCATAATCTGAATTTTAAATTTCCATTTAGGAAACTCGCCTCTTTCAATCGCACCAAATAACTCTTCCTGGTAGCTTTCTCTAGATTCACCAATAACTTTTTTTGCTTCTTCATTGGTGTAAAACTTGTGTCCCTGCTCGGTTTTAAAGTGAAACTTTACCCAATATCTTTCACCATCGTTATTCCAAAAACTAAAGGTATGAGAGCCGTAACCGTTCATGTACATAGGTGCAGTTGGCAAACCTCGATCAGACATCAAAATTGTTACCTGATGTAAACTTTCGGGCATCAATGACCAAAAATCCCAGGCAGCAGTATTAGATCTCATGTTGGTTTTGGGATGTCGTTTCTGAGTTCTAATAAAGTCAGGAAATTTATAGCCATCTCTAACAAAGAACACGGGGGTATTGTTGCCCACCATATCCCAGTTTCCTTCTTCAGTATAAAACTTGATTGAGAAACCTCTGACATCTCGTTCGGCATCCGCAGAACCATGCTCACCAGCTACAGTAGAGAATCTTGTAAGAATAGGAGTTTGTTTCCCTACTTCCGAAAACAATTTAGCGCGGGTGTACTTAGTGATGTCATGAGTGACTGTAAAAGTCCCATGAGCGCCCCAACCCTTAGCATGGACTACTCGCTCGGGTATCCTTTCTCGATTTTGATGGGCTATTTTTTCAAAAAGTTTATAGTCTTGAAGTACAACAGGTCCTCTTTTTCCAGCAGTAAGAGAATTTTGATTATTACCTACAGGCGCACCAGCAGAGGTAGTTAGTCTTGGATTTTGCTCTGACATGAATTTCAATATTTTTGAATGAGTTTACAAACATTCATTTCACTGAATCTATTAATATCATAGTCGTTATGACTATGAGTTACTAGGTTGGTAAAGTATTGTAAAGTTTTAAAATTTTGTCAACTTAACTGATGTTACGCAGAGAAAAGTTAAGTAACTACAATTATGTATATGTAGGGAGATAGGGAGATGAGAGCGGAAATTAAACCTGATTCTTCTTCACGATTATTTTAGGTTGCTATAGAATATGATGGTGGTGAACATAATTGATATTCTGATTTAAATGATCGGCTCTTTTCAAGGTAACCAATAAATTAAATCTGTAAAATCTCTCTTAAACTTGAAACTATCATGAATAACAATAGCTACGAAGTTGTCATTATTGGTGGTGGAGTTTGCGGTACGGCATTACTTTATGTTTTAAGCAACTATACCAACGTCAAACGAGTTGCTTTAATTGAGAAAGAAGCAGATGTAGCTTTAGTTAATTCCTTTACTAATAGCAATAGCCAGACTCTTCATTTTGGTGATATTGAAACCAACTACACTTTAGCAAAAGCCGAGAAAGTAAATGCGGGAGCTAGTTTAGTCAAAAATTATTTACTGACTAAAGATCTCCAGCAGGAAATCTACACCAAGTATCACAAAATGGTATTGGGCGTGGGTACAGAACAAAAAGAGCAATTAAAAGCTAGATACCAACAGTTTAAGTCTCTTTTCCCTGATTTAAAACTGTTAGAGCGAGCAGAAATTGCAGCCAAAGAACCCAAAGTATTACTTAATCGCCCAGAAGATCGAGAGATCGTGGCTTTATATACCGATGAAGGTTACACCGTAGATTTTAATCGTCTGGCAAAGTCATTTGTCGCCAATTCTGAGCAAAATACTGGGGCGAAAATAGATTTACTATTCAATACCAAAGTAAAGCAAATTAGCAAACAGGCAGAGGGGTATCAAATCAAAATATCAGATCAAACTATTACTAGTAAAGCGATCGTGGTGGCAGCAGGTGCGCATAGTTTGTTGTTTGCCAAATCCCTAGGCTATGGTTTGAATTATGCTTTACTTAGCGTCGCGGGAAGCTTCTATTTTGCTCCTCAGTTTCTTAATGGCAAGGTATATACCGTACAGCAGGAAAAACTACCCTTCGCTGCCATTCATGGAGATCCAGAAGTTCACGATCGCGCGATCGCTCGTTTTGGACCCACTGCCAAAGTTCTACCCATGTTAGAACGTCATCACTATGGCAGCATTATTGAATATTTCCAAACTGCGGGTTTAAGCGTTAAGGCAGTTTTAAGCTTCACCAAAATACTTTCTGACCCAACTATTTTTAAATATATTGCCCTCAATTTCCTTTATGATTTTCCAATTATTGGCAAAAGACTGTTTATTAAAGAAGTAAGCAAAATTATCCCTTCAATAAAATTAAAAGATCTCACCTACGCTAAAGGTTATGGTGGAGTTCGTCCCCAGGTTGTGAATCTAAATACTCAAGCATTAGAGATGGGAGAAGCCAAAATAATCGGCGATCGAATCATCTTTAATATTACTCCTTCCCCTGGTGCCTCAACCTGTCTCCAAAATGCTTTAGAAGATACCAGCCGACTAATGGATTTTTTGGGATCGGGTTATCAGTTCAAGCGTCAACAATTTCTTGATGATTTATCAACCAACAGCGAACAATTGGCAATGAGTCCTAAAGGATATGCCCTAAAGGACTAACTTCGTGTCCTAAAGGATATGCCCTAAAGGATTCCCTATCGGTCACGAAGCGGTATGGTTTACCATTAGCTCGCAAGCTCGCGTCACAATGAGTAGTAAGCAGTGAACAATGAGCAGTGAGCAATGAACAATGCGCAGTGAGTAGTGAGCAGTGAGTAATGAGCAATGAACAATGAGCAGTGAGCAGTGAGCAATGAACAACGAACAATGAGCAGTGAGCAATGAGCAATGCGCAGTGAGCGGTGAGTAATGAGTAATGCGCAGTGAGCGATGAGCGGTGAGCGGTGAGCAGTGAGCGATGAGCAATGAACAATGAACAATGAACAATAAGCAATGAACAGTGAACAGTGAGCAATTTTTATTTCCTATTTATTTACTAAAAGTTAGGCAAAAAAATTAGAAATCGATCTATGGTCTACTCATTTGAAAAACGCTGTAAATCTTGTAAATCAATTCAGGGAGATACTTACAGCATCAATAAATCTCTTTTTCTTCATATTTTCTTTATATTTGCATTAGAATGGGGACGATATATTTAAAAGCAAAAATATATGTTTAGTAAAGACCAATTGGCGATCGCATTACCCAGAAAAAAAAGCAGCAAAATTTTAGATCGACCAAAGGAAAATCTATTTTTGGGTCTAGAAGAGATTATCCAGATCCGAGAATTAGATAAAAGACATACCCACGCCAACCCCAGAGCAGGAAAATGTACGATGGAAGGCTGCACCAACCAAGCGACTCATTGGCTAACTCGCAACAATC
>JBDKJC010000560.1:0-3530 GCA_039796815.1 Cyanobacteriota bacterium
GGGAACTATTTTCTGGTTGTTAGGCTGCCAAAAGTATTCTGCATTACGCACTGACATACTGTTAGCCAAAAAGATTGGTGTACCTGACGGCAGATTCTGAGAAATCAGCCAAGCTGCTTTACCTTCGTACATTTGTTCAAGAGATGTCAAAGTAAGATCGATATTTACTCTACTTATTGCTTCTAACTTACACCACTGCTGACAATAGGGCGTTTGTGGATTATTTTCCGCCTGTGTATGATTCTGTGTATAATCGATCGCTTGGGTAATAGAAGTATGAACATGGATTGTCTTACCGTGTAGTGGATCGAAGTTATCGATTTTGGCATGAATAATCCAACGAGTTACGCCCATGTCTTTGAGCCAATTTCTCAACTGCTTACTGGTAGGTAATTCGCCAACTTGAATCACCACTTCAGGAATTAACTTTTGTGCTACTGGCTGACGCAAAATGGAATCATAAGTAGAAATCAAATAAGGATTAAGTTGAGCATAGTTTCTTAGCGGTGATAAAGCCTCAGCTAAGACAGGAAAAGAGAGCTGTTGAGACAAAAAAGCGAGCGCCCGACAATAAGCTTCAGGATCTCGTGGTTGAGCTAATCCTGCGATAATTATGCCCGACTTTCCTCGCCAATTATGCCAGGGTAAAGAAATAAAATTTTTAGCTGGTAAATTACTAGTTATCGTCTCAAAAAAATCCGCAGGAAATTTAGTTTCGATCTCCAATAACGGCTGTTTAATCGGTGCTAGGGGTTCGCGTAGAGGAAGATTGAGATGCACAACTCCTGGAGTTGGTAATAAAGACTGCTGCCAAACTTGAACTATAGTTTGTCGGAGATAACTCAGCATGGCTAAACTGGCTTCAGGGATGGCAAGTTCGCATTGCCAATTGGGAAAATTACCATAGAGTTTTACCTGATCGATAGTTTGTCCCGCATGGCAATTACGTAGTTCTGGTGGACGATCTGCTGTCAAGATAATTAATGGAACACCACTTTGTTGAGCTTCAATTACTGCGGGATAAAAATTTGCCCCTGCCGTTCCCGAAGTACAAACTAAAACTGTGGGTAAACCCGTTTTTTTCGCCCTACCAAGGGCAAAGAAAGAAGCAGAGCGTTCGTCTAGAATCGGGATAGCTATAATGTGGGCATGATTAGCAAAGGCGATGGTCAAAGGCGTAGAACGAGAACCAGGACAAATCACTGCCGTAGTCGCACCACAACGATGTAATGTTTCTACTAGTATCGATGCCCATAAAGTATTTACATTACGAAAATCAATCATCCAATCAGTAAGAGATGACTAAACAATAATTTTTAGTAATCAGTAATCAGTAATCAGTAACCAGTAACCAGTAACCAGTAATCACACTAACGCTTTTAATAAAGACTGTAGTTTTAACTGTACTTCGTCAAATTCTTTATCAGCATTAGAACCAGACACAATTCCCGCACCAGCATATAGTCGTGCTAGTTTACCATCAATCAGAGCAGAACGGATACCGACAATAAATTCACAATTTCCTTCATAATCTACCCAACCAAGAGGCGCTGCATAGAGAGAGCGATCGCATTTTTCGTAGTAACGAATTTTTTCACAGGCAGATTCTGTAGATACTCCCGCGACAGCAGGAGTGGGATGAAGTAATTCGATAATCTCTAATGGCTCAATATCTGCGGGGAGGTGTCCATAAATTGGTGTCCACAAATGCTGAATATTCGACAGCTTCAAAATTTGTAGAGGTAGCTGCTGGGGTTTTAAACCAATACCTTTAAGACGCTCAATCACAAAATCACGCACGGCATGGTGTTCTCGTTTTTCTTTACGATTTTTTAGGAGCAGATTTGCTAGATGAAGATCTTCAGTACTATTGTTCCCTCTTGGAGCAGAGCCTGCTAGAGCATCTGTCACCAGTTGTTGGTTTTGTACGCTCAACAAACGTTCGGGACTTGCACCAACGAAATTTTGCCCTTGACCATTGCTGGTGGAGAAAATATAACAATCTGGATGAAGTTTTCTTAAATTGCCTAAAGACTGAATCACGTCAAAGGAAATTGCCGATTTAATCTCTGTGGTATGAGCGATTACAATTTTGCTCAATTCTCCCGCAGCAATCGAGCTTAAGGCAGATTTTACTACGGATTTAAAATAATCAGAGTCTTGAGACTGCTGGCGATCGACAGATAGTAAACTATCAGTATCTTCCTCTAAGCAATTTAAGCTCGACCAATTGATAGTATTTACCTTTTGCTTAATTTGCTCTAAAACATAACTTTTATCTTGTGGTTGCTGTAGAGGAAAATTGACAATTAAACAGCAGTTTTTATTTTTTTTGACTATTTGAAAACGAGGTAAAAATAAAGTTCCTGACTTGAAGGGTTGAGATTCTTCAACATCTGCAAAAAAGGTAAAGCTACAGAATATGCTTGGTTTTCCTAAAATTAGGGTGTTCGCTCCTTCTCTGGTGATTTGTTTAAACCAGTTTTGAATTAGATTTTGAGCCGAACTAAATCTAGAATCGGGCTGGGTATTACCCCTAATAGTTATTCCCCAAGCAGATACAGCTTCCTGCTTACTACAGTTTTCCCAATAAAAGTTTAGTGTATTACTATGACCTAGTTTTTGTAGGCAAACAAGAGGGTCGATAGTAGGAATCTGAATTGCCAAACTAATAATTTCTGTATCTCGATCTACAGCAAAACTCAGTTTTTCTCCGTGCCAAAAATTATTTATTTCTGCATTAATATTATTATCTAAAATTAAATTACCAGGCTGAGTTGCAAAAGACATAGAGCTTGTAGTTTGTGTCATTTCCTCAAAGTTTCGGCAGGAAATAAAAGTTAAGTGTTAAGTTAATTGCTTATTAGTAAATAGCTACTAAAAAAGATAATTTTATGACCTTCATTATAAGATACTGTCTGCAATAGTTCTAGCCAATACCCCCAAGCTGAACCAGAATAAAGGGCTTTGCCCAAGCTATTAGCTATTAGCTATCAGCTCGATCAAACATAGTCTTTAAGTATGCCTAATGGTAGATACCGCAAAGGTGGTGGGGTCTGGGGTCTTATACCCAATGAACGCTTTCATAACGAAGTGCGACGCGAAGCTATATGCGAATTATCCTTTAGGATTCCTTTAGGGTATCCGTGATAGAGAGGTTAAACCAAGGCTAAAAGCTAAAAGCTGAAAGCTCTTCAATAAACACAGAATAAACATTATCTTTGGCTAGTAAACAGGAGTAAACATTTGATTTAGTCGATTAATCAGGCTTAAATCTGAGTTGTGCTAGTAAAACTTTAACTTTCGTGAAACTTGCTCAATACTGGCAGTCATAGCTGATAGGGTACTAAATGTTGTCTCTAATCGTGTAGCATCCAAGTTTTTTGCTGTTACACAATTTGTTTTATGACCACTAAGCAAATAACCCAGAAAAATCAATTGTGGCTAGCTGCAATTAAGCCTCCAATCTACAGTGTAGCGATCGCTCCCATTGCGGTAGGGACAGCAGTAGCTTTTGCAGCAACAAGTCT
>JBDKJC010000561.1:0-3522 GCA_039796815.1 Cyanobacteriota bacterium
AAAACAATTTGCGCCAATCCCTACCTCCACTGATGGGACATGTGCGGTTTGAAAATGTCACCTTTCGTTATCAAGCACAAAGCGAAATTAACATTCTCGAAAATGTTGCTTTTGAAGTATTTCCAGGGCAAATGGTAGCCTTAGTAGGTCGCAGCGGTTCTGGTAAAACCACAATCGCGAAAATGATCTTGGGTTTTTATACACCTTTAGAGGGTAAAGTACTGATCGATGGCTACGACGTGAATGGTTTGGCTTTACATTCTTTGCGATCGCAAATTGGAGTTGTCGATCAAGATACCTTTCTCTTTGGCGGTACAATCCGCGAAAATATCAGTCTAAGTCGTGCCGATGCCACTTTAGAAGAGATCATTAACGCTGCCCAACAAGCAGGCGCTCATGACTTTATTCAAGAATTACCCATGGGTTATGAAACTCAAATTGGCGAAGGAGGTGGAATGCTCTCTGGTGGACAAAGACAAAGAATTGCGATCGCTCGCGCCTTACTGGGGGATTCTCGCTTGCTAATCTTTGACGAGGCTACTAGCAATTTAGATACAGAATCAGAACGCATCATTCAAAATAACCTGAGTACTATTGCTCGCAATCGAACCACTATAGTTATTGCTCATCGTCTCTCTACAGTGAGAAATGCAGATTTAATCTTAGTGTTAGATCGAGGTGTGGTCGTAGAAAGCGGCTCGCACGCTGAATTAATGAGGAAGCGCGGTCAATATTATTATCTAGAGCAACAACAAATGACAATCGCTCATTAAAATCAATCCCTTGATTCTTACTCTATCAACTATGACCAATTACAATTCTTCTATATCCTCCCTAGAATCCAAACCCAATCTTACAGAGCAGATTCGGATTTTGATCGCAGACGATCAGCATTTTGCTCACATATTTTTGGAGAAAATCCTGGTGGGCGATCGCGAATCAAATCTCAAAGTCATCGGCACAGCTAGTAATGGTCAAGAGGCTATACAACAGGTAGAATTCCTCCAGCCAGATGTCGTGCTCATGGATCTAGAAATGCCCAAGATTGATGGAATTACTGCCACCAAGATGATCGTGCAAAAATTTCCCGACTGTAAAATTTTGGTTTTTAGCAGCCATGACGACGCCAAGCATTTACATAATGCTTTGCAAGCTGGGGCCACAGGATATTTACTGAAAAACACTCCCAGCGAAGAACTGAGGGAGTCAATTCGGTTAGTCAATAAAGGTTATTACCAGGTTAGTCCAGGATTATTAGTCAAAGCTTTTGCCGAGCAAGAAGAAAACGACGACCCCGCGCTCGTAGAGATCGAGTCCAGTTCATCATCGCCGACAGAAACCCAGCTACCTTCTTCTCCAGGTTGGTCGAATTCTACTCAAGAACTCCTCAATACCTTTCCACGAGTTTGGAGTAGAGGGTTAGTGTATATGTTGATAACTTTTATGGCGATTGGTTTACCTTGGACGATATTAGCCCGAATAGATGAAACGGGTACTGCTAGGGGCAAAATCGAACCGAAAGAGAAAACACGGAACATAGACGCTACTGTAGCGGGGAAAGTTACCGAGGTTCGAGTCAAAGAAGGTCAACAAGTTAAAGCAGGACAAGAATTACTGGCGATCGAATCAGCAGCAGTTACTTCTCAACTACAGCAACAGCAAGAAAAATTAGCTGGGCTAAAAAATCAACTTGTTCAACTACAATCCCTAAAAGAACGACATCTACAGGGAATTAGTTCGCAAGAACGACAAAATCAAGCCCAAATAGTAGAACAACAAGTCAAACTAAAAAAAGCACAGCAAAGTATTGCCTCTCTACAAGCCTTATCCGATCCACAAAAGCAAGAAAAGCGCGCAAGTCTGGAGCAAGCCCAAAAAGCGATCGCAACTAATCAAGCCGTATATGAATTGGCTCAAATTCGCTTACGCTCAGCAAAAGAGAAAGTTCCCCGTTATCGTCAAGTCTATCAAGATGGAGCAATTTCTCAAGACCGCCTGTTAGAGATTACTCAACTAGCCAATGAAGCCCAACAAGAGCTAGCCAGAACTAATGGAGAGTTAGATACAGCAAAATCTAGCTTAAAAGAAGCACAGAATAGTTATCAGGCTTTGCTTAAACAACAAGCCTCGGGAATCAAGCAAGCAAAACTCCATTTGTCAGAAGAACAGGGAATTTATAATTCTCTTTTGCAAACCAATCATCTAGCTCTTTTACAAAATCAAGAGAAACTCAAAGACACAGAAGCAAAAATTGCCACTCTCAACGGAGAAATTGCGCAAACGGTAAGTCAAATAAAATCTTCCCAGTTTGAGTTAAAACAATACGTAATTAAAGCTCCCGTAGCTGGAACTATTTTTCAGTTTCCCATTCAGAATGCGGGGACTACAGTCGAGGCTGGAGATACGGTCGCAGCGATCGCCAAAGGGATTAAACAGGATTCTGCCAAGTCAAATTTAGTATTGAGAGCCAAGATGCCAAGTTCAGAAATGGCTTTCTTAAAGATAGGATTGCCTGCTAAAATTAAGTTCGATGCTTATCCCTTTCAAGATTACGGCATAGTTGAAGGTCGCGTTAGTTGGATTTCTCCCGACTCAAAAATCGCTGACCAACAGCAATCAACAGAGCAGCAAGCTGAATTTTTCGAGTTAGAAATAACTATAGACCAAGCTTCGATCGACAGCATGGGCAAACCAATTCCCATCGCTCCAGGTCAGACAGCAAGCGCCGAAATTGTGATTAGACAGCGCCGCTTAATTGATTTCTTTTTAGAACCTTTTCAAAAATTAAGAAAAGGTGGTTTAGAACTCTAGTCGGCTCGAATTACATTATTATTTTTGATTATTTTGGTTTATGTCAAAATCTCTGCAAATTTCCTCAGCCGAAATTCTTGAGCGCCTGATCCTATCATGTCAAATACCTTTAGTAGTCAAGGAAATCGTTCGTCATCAAATTATTGAGCGCACCGTTCAAGCAGAGGGAATATTAGTAAGCGATCGCGAATTACAGCAAGCTGCCGATCAATTTCGCGTCAAATACAATCTTTACGATCCACAGACAACTTGGCATTGGCTCAACAAAAATCATTTGACGGGAGACGATTTTGAAAGACTAATTTACGAATCCATAGTCGCTGATAAACTGGTTCGGCATCTGTTTGACGATCGCGTTGAAGCTTTTTTCTACGAACGTCAGCTAGATTATACCCAGGCAGTTTTGTACGAAGTGCTTTTTACTGATTTCGATACGGCAATTGAAGTATTTTATGCCCTCGAAGAACAAGAAATTAGCTTTGTCGAGGTTGCTCGTCAATACATTCAAGAACCAGATTTACGTCGTCGATATGGTTATCGCGGAGTAATGTCGCGTAAAGCTCTAAATTCGGCAATTTCAGCCACCGTGTTTGCTGCTACTCCTCCTCAAGTACTCAAACCAATTGCGATCGGTCAAAATATTCATCTTATTTTAGTTGAAGAAATTATCGAACCACAATTAGACAAACAGTTACGCGGTCAAATTCTGAG
>JBDKJC010000562.1:0-3516 GCA_039796815.1 Cyanobacteriota bacterium
AGCCGATCGGGTTCTTCAAAATCCATCATGTAGGACATGCCTGAGCAACCCCCTTGACGAACCCCTACACGAAGACAAAGTTCTTTTCCCTGTTGTTCTTGCAGCATTTTAATATGCTTAAAAGCTGTTGGGGTTAATTGAATTCCTCTTTCTACTGTTTTAGTGGATTCTGTCATCTTTTTAAATAACTCCTATTAAAATCTAAAATCAACTGTTTAGCCGAGAAGATCTTTGGCAATTGTAGCTCCCTCAGAATTTTCCCTAGCACTAAAATTAATCACTTCTCTATATTTTAGATTCTTTGTTTAGATAAAAAAATAATTACGCTGACTCAATAATCTGGTTTAGGTTATAAATTAAAAATTTAGGTCGAGGCTTTAAAGATGATTAAACGGGGAATTATTCAGCTAAATGGTAAAAATTAAAGTTGAGCATTTAGCTGACTAGATCCCCGAAAACATACTATTCGCTTACACTACTGACGCTCAGAGGAACTAAATCACCGTAGATTGTGAATCCCAATAACATAGGTTCGTCTTCTTGAATTAGTTTCCCAGTTAGCGCGCAGCTTTCATCTTTACGAGCTGTAGCCTCAACTGTGGCGCGAATATCAGAGCGAGCAAATTGAGGGCGATAGTCGCCAGATTTCTGGTGAACATAGTTCCACAGAATATCTCTGATTAAAGCCTGATAACCTTGATTACCCGAAAGTTCTTTAAGCTTGTCTTTGAGACTACGCTCTAAACGAATACTGGTAACTTCCATTTCAGTTGTTGATGTGCGAGTTAGGGTTCGCATTTGTTTCCTCTTGATACTAGACATACACGGTGCTATAATTGTAGTATTAAAAGTAAGTTTTGCAAACCCTTATTGGCAAATTTAACGTTGTTTTTATTGCTTTTTTACAAAAATTTAATATATTGTCCCCAAAATTATGCGTTGATGAGAAACAAATAAACAAATAGCAGAGTTATTTGTTGCAAACGCAAAATAACCCAGCATACTTATTAATAATATAACGTATAGAAAATTGTAACCAAGAATTACACTCTAAGAGTTGCTCGTAAATTACTGCGCAAACTGAATAGCGGGGTGGAATCGACTAAAATAACCTAATTAATTTAATAGGTTATTTTAACAATATTTAATATACCCCGCAGCATTGAAAATACTCAGTGGTTTTTTAATGATGATTTTCTCAAAGTGAACAATTTTTGGGTGATCTGTATCAACGTCAAAACCCAAAAAATAGTCAACAGTTAATTATGGACTAGTTCAATCAGATGAATATTTATCAAACCTGAATCTAGAGCAGGGACAACCTTACCTTAGAAGAGCAGAACATCATTATGCTGAAAATTACATATTTAGAAGACGGAATTAATTTGGAGTATCTAGAAGAATCTGTTGAAGTTTGGAAAGCAGATCGAATTCTAGTTAATTTGCGGGCTGGAGTATGCATTTATGTAGAATCGAGCATTGCCAACATAGTGCTGTCAATTAATTCGGGAATTCATAGTTTAGTTAAATTAGCGGAAAATCAGCCGATTGAGTTAATTCCTTGTGATGAAGATTACTTAGAGGTGAGTTTACTCGGTACTTGGCTGGCTCAAACAAAAAATAGCGAAGAAGGAGTCTTTGTTTGTGAGCTAAATCATGAAATTGAATACTCTTTATATAGGTTGTGGCAAGCTTCCCAGCTAGGAGCTTCCATAATCAACTAAATAGAGGATTGGTTTACTTTGTTTATTGAGTATTGATGATTTGAATTTCATTTGAGCAGAAAAAACTAATTAGCTCCGAGAAGCTAGCACTTGATTGATTTGGTACCAGAATCGTAATCTGGTCAATAGTTGCTTGATTGAGATAAATAAATACTTGGTTACGTAAAATCTGACGCATCTGGGGCATAAATCCTGCAATCTCTTGCTCAAATCTAGCTTTTCTTTCATGAGCCAAATCAACTATGAAGCGAGTCATGGCTAGCAATTTAGCATAAGTTCCATCTTGTGAGGGAGAAGGAGAATTAGGATAATGGCAATTTAAGACTAAATCTTGAAGATGGGGATTGTCTTCCAGAAAAACCAATATTCCATCGTGAATATGCGCTTCTACTCCATCCATCCCTAAAGCACCTAAATCGGCTAGAGCAATTATACTGCCGACGATTGAAATTTTAGTTCGAGAATCATAAAGATAGGGTTGATAAATTGAATAGTCAAAAAAACTAGCTTCCGCTGTGCTTCCTTGGGGGTCAAAGACGCAGATCGTGGCAATAATCGCATCGTGAATAATTTGTTGTTCGCGATCGCTAAACAGAAATGAAGCATCAAGTTTTTCTCTTGCCACAGCCTGATTAAGCTTTTGAATATACCGCAACAGTTTATTTGCTGTTTCTGTTTCACTAGAACCTGAAAGCCTTTTGCGAGATAGGTTTGGTGGAGTCGGCTCAAATACCTGCACCATATCGTGAGCCAATCCACAGATACTAATTAAACTTTCTAATCGTGCCAACTCCTGTAATGAATAGTTCTCCATCAACACGGGTTTAATTGCTTGAAAGATCGAGTTTGCCCGCCGTTTAACTGCTAAAGCGTGACTAAAATTATGATAATAAAGTTGTTTATCTTTGGTTTCCTGAACAATCTCGCTTTGGAGATAGTTTTCTACTAGTTGAACAATTTCAGTAAAAGAGGTTGGTTTCTGCTCCCAATATTTTTGTGTCATAAACAATTGCTACATCTGGCTTAAGGTTGAATCGAGCGAGTTTTTACGATGACAGACACTGAGTTTTTGGGTTTAATGCTTTGTGCTTTGTTTGTAAGATTTAGGAGCAAGGAAGGCAATTAATTTTAATTTCATCTAATTTTAATTGCCACCCAATCGTAACTAATTGTCGATCAAAAAGCTTTTCCTAAAGGATACCGCTTCGCATATAGCCGTTAGCTGTTAGCTGTTAGCTGTTAGCTTTTAGCCTTGATTTAACTGTATTTATTATTGCCATAGTTGCGCGATCGCTGTCTCAGGCTGGATGTCTTGGAGATCGCCGCTATTAGATGAGATCGAAATACAGTTTTCTTTGGTAGTCGGAATAGTTTTGCTGTCTCGATCGCTAGTGAGAGCAAAAGTATAGGTATCTGTCGCTACAGCTAGCTGCATTGCCATCCCGCTGGTACATAAGATTAAGTTTGCTCCTGCAATCATTGCTGCGGTTTTACCCACGTCAGGAGGCGTAATCGCCTTAAGATTTCCATTAGCTGAAACCATTGTCGTTACCCAATCCTGATTGCGATCGCTTTGTAAGATCACGATCGATAATCCTGTTTGACGCTGCTCCATATCTTGAACAATTTTTTGCCAACTAGCAATTGGATAAGAGCTGATGTCAGTTGCTGATGGTCGATCCCAGAGAACGATATATCCACTATCCATAGTCCATCGTTGCTGCTCTGATTCTGCCCAACGAATATCTTCGGTTGGTACGTTGATCTTTAGAGGAGGGCAAGGAGCCTGAAT
>JBDKJC010000563.1:0-3509 GCA_039796815.1 Cyanobacteriota bacterium
GATCGCAGTGGCTGTAGTAAAATCTGCGCGCAATGTTACTAAACTACACTAGTTTTTAAATAGTTAATTAGTGCCTGCAATCCTAAACGATAGCTATCTGCACCAAAACCGCTAATTTGTCCAATAGCAACAGGTGCAATATATGAGTGATGCCGAAATTCTTCCCTGGTATATATATTGCTGAGATGTACTTCTACGGTTGGTATCATCACTCCTGCCAGGGCATCTCTAATCGCAACGCTAGTGTGAGTATAAGCTCCTGGGTTGATCAAAATTCCTGAATGCAGATCTCTGGCGCTATGTATCGCGTCTACCAAAGCACCTTCATGATTGGATTGTAAGCAGACAATTTCTACCTGCAACTTCTTAGCATCAACCTTTAGTGAGTCGTTTATCTGAGCTAAGGTAGTTTTTCCATAGACAGCAGGCTCTCTTAACCCTAATAAATTTAGATTAGGGCCATGCAAAACTAACACACTGATCTTAGACAAAATAACTCACTGCTAACTAAGCTAAACTTGCCACTAGTGATAATGACGTTGACGATTATCAACAGGAATGGGAATTGTTTCTCTTTCAGGTTCTGCTTCTGGGCCTAGCAAAATCTCAATCAGTTTTTGAGCTATATCTTTTAGTTTTTCGAGTATTTTATCTATATAATCCATCGGATCGAAGCTCCTAAGGAGTTCCCTAACTTTACTTGCTTTATAGTTTATGCTCTCTGACGCTCAGCTATCTTTATATCCACCACTCTTGATGAATAATGAGTGAAAGTCAGACCTCTTTTATTTATATTACAACTTTTGCCACCAATATTCACCAGTGACTTATAAAAGATGTAATTTTAATATCATTAGTGAATGTTAACATAAGCCCGAGAGACGAGAGCAAGATTTACTGCGAAATAGGCGCATTCTTAATTATATTATTACAATTGCTGCTCAATAGATTTAAGATACGGTATTTAAACTAAAGCTCCATCATGTTTCTTAACTAAAATAAGTAAAATATTATTAATAATATGCTTTTTAGATTTTAAATCTTTGAACTGAAGAAATATTCAAGTCAATTAATATTAAGAATTATTGCCAAAAAATCTTTTTAATAGACACCTAAAAATTAAATCTAAGTCAATGGCAGTAAGCTTTATAGTCTTATCCAAGCGGGTTGTGTCTAACAAGATTAGCTAATTACATATACATGCCTATTTCTGAGACAATAAAGAGCAAGATTTTAAGACTATATTGTTATTTTTTGTTCAAACATTCACATAAATAGGCAGATAAATCGCGTCAATTTTACTTAGGAGAGAAGACCCATGAAATTAGCTTACTGGATGTATGCTGGTCCAGCACATATTGGCACTCTACGTATTGCCAGCTCTTTCAAAAATGTTCATGCAATTATGCACGCACCTTTGGGAGATGATTACTTCAACGTCATGCGCTCAATGCTGGAAAGGGAGCGCAATTTTACGCCAGTCACCGCCAGTGTTGTCGATCGCAATGTTTTAGCTAGAGGTTCTCAAGAGAAAGTTGTCGATAATATTACCCGTAAAGACCAAGAAGAAAAGCCAGATTTAATCGTGCTGACTCCTACTTGTACTTCCAGCATCTTGCAGGAAGACTTACAAAACTTCGTCAGTCGTGCTTCGATGGATACAAAGGGAGATGTCATGCTGGCGGATGTTAATCATTACCGCTATAACGAACTCCAAGCAGCCGATCGCACTTTGCATCAGGTAGTTAAATATTATCTCGAAAAGGCACGTAAACAAGAACAATTGCCTACAGGTAAAACTGAAAAACCTTCCGTGAATATTATTGGTATTTCTACTTTAGGCTTCCATAATCAGCATGACTGTACTGAGTTAAAACGCTTAATGACAGACTTAGGCATTGAAGTAAATGAGGTCATTCCTGATGGTGCTTCGGTACATAACCTGAGAAACTTACCCCGCGCTTGGTTTAATCTTGTTCCCTATCGTGAATTAGGCGTCATGACGGCCGAATACTTAGAAGCAGAGTTCGCCATGCCCTATGTCGATATTACTCCCATGGGAGTAGTCGAAACAGCCCGTTGCATCCGTAAAATACAGCAGGTAATTAATCAGCAGGGTGCTGAAGTCGATTACGAAGACTATATAAATAACCAAACCCTCTACGTTTCACAAGCAGCTTGGTTTTCTCGTTCAATCGACTGTCAAAACCTGACAGGGAAAAAAGCCGTTGTGTTTGGGGATAATACCCACGCCGTTGCCATGACCAAAATTCTCGCCAGAGAAATGGGCATCCAGGTTGTTTTAGCTGGTACTTATTGTAAGTATGACTCCGACTGGTTTAAAGAACAGGTTAGTGAATATTGTGATGAAGTTCTCATTAGTGAAGATAATGCCGAAATCGGTGATGCGATCGCTCGTCACGAACCTGCTGCTATTTTTGGTACCCAGATGGAACGTCATGTTGGCAAGCGGTTAGATATCCCCTGCGGTGTGATAGCTGCGCCAATTCATATTCAGAATTTCCCCATTGGTTACAAACCATTTATGGGTTATGAAGGCACAAACCAGATCGCCGACTTGGTTTACAACTCCTTTACTCTCGGGATGGAAGATCACCTGCTAGAAATCTTTGGGGGACACGATACCAAAGAAGTAATTACTAAAGGTATCTCTGCTGACTCCGATCTCAACTGGGATAAAGAAGCCAAAGTCGAACTGGGTAAAATTCCTGGTTTTGTGCGCGGTAAAGTCAAGCGCAATACGGAAAAATTTGCCCGCGATCGCAATATGTCGGAAATTACTCTTGAGGTCATGTACGCTGCTAAGGAATCAGTCGGTGCATAACAACTTAAACTTGCTTGACAAAAATCAAAAAAATCCAGATGATTAGAGATTGGGCATCACACAACTTGCTCGGAGCGGGTTAAGCATTAAATGTCAGAGTGAAACTTCAGAAATTGGCATGATTAACATCTAGTGGATTTCTACTTTTACTCGGCTACCCTTACGGCAATCTTAAAAGAGAAAAATTTTATGACTTACGCAATTGTAGAAATAGGCGGAACGCAAATCATAGTTGAACCAGGTCGTTTTTATGACATCAACTTATTAGATGCCGAACCTGAAGCAGGCTACACCATCGACAAAGTTTTGTTAGTTAATAATGACAATGAAGTTAATGTAGGTCGTCCCTATGTTGAAGGTGCTACCGTAGAAGGTACAGTCATGCGTCACAGACGGGGCAAAAAAGTAATTGTTTACAAAATGCAGCCGAAAAAGAAAACCCGTAAAAAACGTGGTCACCGTCAAGAATTGACTCGTTTGATGATCGATTCAATCAGTCTCAATGGTTCGGTGGTTGCTCAAGCAGAAGCAGCAGCAACAGCAACAGCAACAGCAGAGTAGTGAATTTTTAATTACAATCTAAATCTAATTATCTAAATTACAAGCGAGAAAATAACATGGCTCATAAGAAGGGAACGGGTAGTACACGTAACGGTCGTGATTC
>JBDKJC010000564.1:0-3498 GCA_039796815.1 Cyanobacteriota bacterium
TCTTTCAAAGGTGGTGTTTTATTGATTTTAATCCAAAAAACTTGATGGTTTGAATGTCTGTCAAACTATTGTATTGTCTAGGTTCTCGTCGCTTGTTCGGGGCATTTCCCTCTCAACCGCGCATTTACCAATATAAGCAACCTCCCCCCCTCTTGTCAACCCTCTTGACCAAAAAATTTTACAAAACTTTCTTGTTTATAAGCTTAAAATCATTCTGGATATAGCTTTCAAGGAAAAAAAGTTTATCTGTTTACTGTTGAATATTTTTGAATTGCACTTTAGCAGCAGCGAATGAATCTTTCATCACAGACTGAATTTTTTGCGGGTCAGGTTTCTTTCCACCCATAAGATCGCCAAAATAGACACAGGCTCCTTCTCCAAGTGACCAAGTATAGGCTGCTGCCCAAGACGCGGCAATAACACTCCCAAAACCTGGAACAAACTTGATTAATTCTCTACCGATCGCCTGAGCAAAAAAACCACCAGCGATCGCACTGGCAATTCCTCCAGCTTGAGAAGGAGATAAAGTCTGTCCATATAGTTTGCCCAACAATCCAACTAGGGATATTTGCAAAGCAGTTAATACAGGCATGGTCGCAAAAGGCAAAGGAACAGCAGCTAAAGTAGCAGCCATAGTGGAAAATGCAACTAGATAACGTCTAGCCGTATCACGGTAAAGATTACCTAATTCCTTACTCATGCTATTGTCTAATAATTGAGCAATTGTTCGCGATTCAGCTTCGGGAAGTAATTCCGCTAGAGTTTCTGTGAATGCCTTTAAACCATAAAAAGTAGGATTGAATCCATCTTCTTCAAGAGTAAAATCAACTAAGACAGAGCGATCGCAAAATTGCTTAAAGTCTTGTTGAATTTCCTGAAATGCTCGTTCAACTGCTTCATATTGAGGCGGATATTCTGGATGATCTGCCACGTCAGCAGGATAAATTTCATGTAGACAAGTAACTGTGAGCAAGCAAGGTATGTTGGGATAGTTTTGACGTAATTGCTTAACTATTTGTTGCAAAGTATCGGTAGCAAAGTCATTAATTTTAATAGTGAGGAGCAAAATTCTAGCGCGTTGAGTATCTTGCTCCAGTTCGGCTTTAAGTTCTTCAATGATTTTTTGAGTATCTTGATTAAGATCTCCTAAACCCACTGTATCAGTGAAGATTAACAGGGGGAGATCTTCAGAAGGATAAGCGTATCTTTCAGTATTTTGGGTATGAGGACGAAAACCCTGACCAACAATTTCCGGTGCTACTCCTGTTAAGCCACGAACAATTGAACTTTTGCCTGCTTGAGGCTTGCCAATTAATAAAGCCTCGGTTGTCGGTAACTTTTCTCTGACAGTAGTTAATATTTCAGCAACTTGCTCATCACTGACATTGAACCAACTGGTAGCTTTTTTAGCCACGCTATCGGTAGGCAGCAATTTTTTTAAACGTCTTGTAGCACCATCTACATTTTTTGATGCCCGATCTTTCCAATCATTCAACCAGGAAAATTTACTCATTTTTCACTAAGTTATAGAAATTAGGCACCACAGCAACGATCTATACCTAAACTATCTAAAATTAAATCGCTGACGGCATTGGCAACAGCAAATTCACTGTAAAAACTGCGACTAAAATCAAAGGCTCGCATTTCGGCAATAATAGCTATTACTAGTGAACCTAAATCGTTTTCTCCTTCCATACGTTGACGAACAAATATTTTGGCTGCTCTTTCGGCTATTTTGTCATTAACTATTTCGGGTAAAAACTCTTCATCTAACCAAGTGCGTAGAGAATCCCTGAGCCATGCTTCCTCTTTCTCAGGATGTTGTAAGTCAGGTAAGGTTATCGGAGCGATTGGACTTGCAGAATCTGTCATGGTAGTTAGTTTTGTTGAATTGGAATTTAAAAAGTCAATAATCAACTATGAGCTACTAATAGATTAATACAGGTATTTTTTAATCTAAACATCTTTATTTAGAAATAGATAATTATCAAAGTATGGAAATTGATATTCCTGCAATTGTGGAAGGATACAGTCAAGGTTATTTTTTAATGGCGGGCGATGAGGGTCAGTTGGAATGGTATTCTAGTCGTCAGCGTACCCTTATTCCTTTAGACGATCGCTTTCGTTATCCGAAATCTTTACAAAGAGTACTTAATCAAGAACGTTTTACTGTAGCGATTAACCGTGATTTTCCAGCAGTTTGCGAGGGGTGTCGCGATCGCGAGAGTACTTGGATTTCTGATGAGCTAATGGAGATTTATTTAGCTTTGCATCAAGCTGGTTGGGCCCATAGTTTCGAGACTTGGCAGGGAGATGAGTTAGCAGGGGGAATATTAGGTATTGCGATCAAAGGTGCGTTTATTGGCGAATCAATGTTTTATCACCTTACGGAAGGCTCGAAAGTGGCGATGGTAAAATTAGTTGAGCATTTAAAGGCAAAAAAATATGTTGTGTTTGATGCTCAATTACAAAACCCTCATTTAGAACGTTTCGGCTCGGTGATTGTTAGTTCGCAAGATTATCAGAAAATATTACACCAGGCTCTGATGCGAGATTGCATTTTCTCGTAGGCTCATTAGAGCATTTTTAACTCTGTTATGGATATATTGCCAGACACTAAAAAACGACCATGAAACTTTTACTCATGAATCGCATCTTTTTAAATTTATTTAGTTCTTTTTAAAATTCTCTAGATTGGGTTGGAGAGGAGCAAAATTGAGCTAGTCTTTGATAGACCTCCTTGTTTAGGACTTTAAAGACGTAAGTGTGAAACTAAACTAGTCTTCAAAAATACTCCTGTCCACTGTCTTTTCGCAAACTTAACGAGACTTCCCAATAAAGTAATCCGTAGCTTTAAATTCAAAAGCAAAGTGTTCAAGTAGTTTTAAATAGTTATAGTGTGAAGTTTATTGACCGCACAACAGCTTTTTTAAACATTCAGATTTTGGCAACTAGCCATATCTGGTAAAGATTGCCACTTTTACTAATGCTATTTACCTGGTAAATAAAGGATAATAGTTAGATAAGTCGACCTCATTTATTACCTTCGATCTGATGATACGCTATTGTGTAGATTCATAACGGGAGGTACTTGCTAGAATCTACCTTGGAAAGAAGCTTGGTGTACTTCTTCGTACCTGTTGTTAAACTAACATTCTTGACTTTACAAAACAAGATATATTTAGCAACATTTACAGTATTTAATAAACTGCAATGTTGTCTTGATTTAACTAAATTTTTTCTGTTTTAAATTAATCATATGTCATCTACCGTTGTAATCAATTCCACTTTCAATAATATTAAACCACTGTTAATTTTACTAGATGGACATTCTTTAGCATTTCGTGCTTACTATGCGTTTAATAATCCTAGAACAGAGCCTTTGGTCACTTCCCAAGGTGTTCCTACTAGTATTTGTTTTGGTTTTATCAACTCTTTGTTGCAGGTATTAGAAATAGAATCACCTCAGTCTATGGCGATCGCCTTTGATTTAAGTGA
>JBDKJC010000565.1:0-3494 GCA_039796815.1 Cyanobacteriota bacterium
ATGGCAAACGCCGAGTCTAGATGGGAGCAAGCACAGCGTCCTAGTAGTGACGTGTCTTCACCCCCTGAGCAACCTGAAAAAATAGGGGAGTAGGGAGATAGGGAGGTAGGGAGGTAGGGCGAGAACAGTTGGCCCAAATCCCTAGAATAATTCATGTCCATCGATAGCCAGTGGCATATAAAGCGAAGTCAAGAGATATTGCGCCAATATCCTGCAATTAGAGAATACTTTGGTAACTATCCTAGATCGATCTTGCCGATTGCTTTGCTGGTTGCTGGGCAATGGTTTATCGCTTGGCTAGTGAGAGATTTACCTTGGTTTGCCGTCGGAGCGATCGCTTTTTTTGTCGGACAATTTATCCTGCATTCTTTGGGGGTTTTTGTTCACGAAGCTGCTCATAACCTGATTTTTAAATCCAAATTGGGTTCTCAGTTTGCCCTCTGGTTAATTGTTTGTGGTTCTCTTTCGTTTGGAGAGTCACTAACTTACATTGGGGTACATGGTAAAACCCATCATCTTCACCTCAATGATTATCAATACGATCACGAACTATGGGATCGTAATCGCGCAGAATTTGCCAGTAATCATCTCTTTTGGAGAATTGGTGAAAGTCTGCTCCATTTGCTGCCAGGAGGCTTTATTGTTACCGATTTAATCATCTCTAATTTGGTTAAGGCTGATGTCCGTCAGGTAAAATCTGCTGCCATTGACCAAAGATTCAATTTAGTACTAATTTTTACTAGTCTTTTACTCTATGCATTTGCTTATTTGGCGATCGCTCCTCAAGCTGCACTCTATCTTTTCTGGAGTTTGACCCTAATGGCAAGCAACTGGGGAATTACTTTTCGCGGTCAGTCTATTGCCGAACACCACATTTATCATCAGGGAAAAACCTACTCTACCTATAGCTGGACAAATATTCTCTTTTTTAATACTGGCTACCACGACGAACACCATACCTTTCCTCAAGTACCCTGGGTATATTTACCTAAAATCAAATGTCTTGCTCCTGAATATTTTACCAACGACAATCCCTATTCTTACTTTCAGTGGTGGTGGCGCTGGGCAAGCTCAATTTTTGCTCCCGCAGGATATAACCGCTATGTACAGCAAGCGAACTATAGTTTAGGACATCGTAACCTTAAAAATAGGGAATTAGGGAATTAGGGAACAGAACGCGAGACATGAACAGAGATTTTTTTACTCTTTGACTTGTTTGTTGCATTTCGTTACTTTTTTTGTTAATTTTAGTAACAAATAACTTGGCAGTGTTTTATTTCTGGCGATCGCAATGAAAATTAAGTGGAAGAAATTAGTATTTAAAGTTGGTATTTGGATCGCGTTAGAAGTCTTTTTTAGTTTCGTAGGGATAGACACCCTTGCAGACTACAGCGAATATATATCCGATCGCAGTGTTATCACTTCAATTTGTTAAAGCGGAAATTATCTACAGTAATTAAGCCAACTAAATATCAGTTAACTTTGAACTATGAATGCTATTGCCTCAGAATCTGGCGATCGCGAGGGGTGTCTTAAGGACAACCGTCAGTTAGAACCAACTTGGAAAATTAAACTTTTATATGATGGGGAATGTCCTCTGTGTGTACGAGAAGTAAATTTCCTGACGAAGAAAGACGCAGGCAGAGGAATCATTAAATTTGTCGATATCGCCAGCCTTGACTACAACCCAGAAGATAATGCAGGAATTGACTTTGCCACAGCAATGGGAGTGATACATGCAATTTTGCCTGATGGTACAATTCTCAAAAATGTCGAAGTCTTTAGACAAGTTTATGAACAGCTGGGTATGGGTTGGGTCTATGCTATAACCAAAATAAAAATTATTGGCGCGATCGCCGATTGGCTTTATAAAATTTGGGCAAACTGGCGGTTGAAACTTACGGGTAGACCAGAAATAGACAAGATTATTGCGACAAGACAGCAAAAGTTAAATAGTTCTAACTCAATTAGATGTAAATTAAATTAATGATTAGTAAACTGGCAGTAATCATTATTAATTAGTTAAAGATAAACATATAGTCGAACCAAAGCCGTTTGCGATGTTATTATCAATGTGCCAGCAATTATTATTAGGGTAACAATTATGGTTCAAGCACCTGTATCTCCGGTGGTGCTAGCTATCTTAGATGGCTGGGGTCATCGTGAATCAACAGAAGCAAATGCTATTGCAACAGCTAAAACTCCAGTATTTAGTAGCTTACAATACGCATATCCTCATACGTTGATTAATACATCGGGCAAGGCAGTAGGGTTACCTGATGGCCAGATGGGAAATTCTGAAGTTGGTCATCTGAACTTGGGTGCGGGAAGGGTAGTTCCCCAAGAATTAGTCAGAATTTCTGATGCGGTTGAAGATGGCTCTTTGCTGGATAATCAAACATTAATTGATGCTTGCGCAAAAGTGAACGCTACGGGGGGCAAGCTGCATTTATTAGGACTCTGTTCTGAAGGTGGAGTTCATTCTCACCTCAAGCACCTAATTGGTTTACTCAATTTAGCTAAGGCGAACGGTATGGAAAATGTTTGTATTCATGCAGTTACCGATGGGCGAGATACCTACACTACAGAAGGAATCAAGGCACTAAGCAAGATTCAAGAAGCAATTGGGCAAGTTGGCGTTGGTCGGATTGTAACTATTAGCGGTCGTTATTATGCGATGGATCGCGATCGCCGTTGGGATCGCATACAGTTAGCCTACAACGTCATGACGCGGAATGAAAATATTGATTCTCGTTCCGCCACTGAAGTTTTGGAAAGCTTTTATAGTTCAGATGTCACGGACGAATTCATTATCCCCACAAGAATCGCGCCAGGTGCTGTGGAATCTGGGGATGCAGTAATTTTCTTTAACTTCCGCCCCGATCGCTCAAGACAGCTAACCTATGCCTTTGTTAACAGCAATTTTGATGGATTTAAACGGAACAAAATTGACCAGCTACATTTTGTGACCTTTACTCAATACGATCCCAATGCACCTGTAGAGGTGGTTTTCAAACCCCAAAACTTAACTAATATTTTGGGAGAAGTAATTGCTAATCAAGGTTTACGCCAGTTTCGTACCGCAGAAACCGAAAAATACCCCCATGTCACCTATTTTTTCAACGGTGGTTTAGAATTACCCTTTACAGGGGAAGACCGAGAATTAATTCAAAGCCCGATGGTTGCAACCTACGATCGCGCGCCAGAAATGTCTGCTCAAGCGGTAACTGACGCGGTTTGTAAGGCTGTCAAACAGGGAGTTTACGCTCTAATTGTTGTTAATTATGCCAATCCTGATATGGTCGGACATACGGGAAATCTAGATGCAGCAGTTAAGGCAATTGAAACTGTAGATCGCTGTTTGGGTAAAGTGATTGAAACGGTTAACCAAGCAGGCGGAACTTTAGTGATTACGGCAGATCACGGCAACGCTGAGTATATGCGGGATCGAGATGGGAATCCCTGGACAGCCCACACAACCAACCCAGTACCTT
>JBDKJC010000566.1:0-3487 GCA_039796815.1 Cyanobacteriota bacterium
TATTTTTCCCGACGGAATGCCACCATCCCATCACCACCCTTACCAGCGATTACTTCTACTTCTGCTAAATCGATAAACTGCATTGATTAGGCTCAAATATTGATTAATTACGGGAATTTAAAAGCTAAAAGCGCGAAAAACTAATAACTATTGACTATTGAACATACTTAGTAACGTCTTCACCGCATTCATCGGCTAGATAGGACAAAGAACGAAAACGCAACATGGTAAACTGCTCGTACAGCGGATTAAGCTTACAAAGAGGCGGAATATGAGCAATTTTACGTCCAAACAAATTTATGTCTCGTTCAAAGGGACATTGAGGTGGAATTACTTTACAAATAAAGTTAGCTAATCGGGGATCTTTTATTTCCATCCCTTCGAGCCAATCTTTAACAGGATTAAGTACATCGACATTTAATTTACATTTCTTGGCCTGGGTTGAAGGGGGTTGTAAATTACTTTCGACAGCAACTTCTGGTCGATAGAGGTTATTTTCCAGAGATTTTAAAGCCTCGACTTCAATATCTAGAGCATCACTAAATTGATGTAGTAATTCGTATTCAAAGGTTGAATAAACTCCGTCAGCTACCGCCACTAAAACTGCTGTACGGAGAAAGTTTTCGGCTGTATCGGGTTCTTTCCCTAATTTGGCGGCTAATTCTTCAGGAGTTATGCTTTCTAGACGATTTACCGCATTAATATCAACTAGATCTTGAGTTAATTGACCGATCAACTCTTGTTCTTCGGGAGCATAATGCCCATCGGCTAAAGCTATGGTGTATAAGCCTCTGAACCAAGCTACAATTTGGCGATCGCTGTAGGCTGATTCTCTAATACTAGTCATGAAAAGCTGTTATTACTAATGTTTCTTTACAAGATTTTTACCAAGTATTATTCTTCAGGATCGCTTGTTTTACTAGGAGAGGCATCGTACAGGGCATTCAACCGCGAACGAGCATCATCTACAGAGACAGAACGCATTAAAAGTAGTGGTTCCTCAATTACTTTGCCCTGCTCATCTAGCAACTCAGGATGAATTTGCTTGGCTGAAGGAGTTGCTTTCTTAGAACCATTGTACTGGGGAGAATAGAATTTCTGAGATTCCGCGCTTAGGGTGACTAAACTGCGAATCAGATTGCTAACTGCTAATAGAGCAATTACTGTGAAGGCTAAAATGTAAATTAAATGCAACATATAAATTATTTTTCCTCATAAACTCATAACAATAATCTGCAATAGGAATGATTTGAGTCTTTTTTACTGTTGTTTAAGATCTCGGAACTCTAATTTGGTAATTGCTTATTTGACCGCCATCTTTGGGCAACATCCCAACACTCAGCCACTAGCTGATGCCAGGGAAGCAACATTTTAGAGTCTATACCTGCTAATCCGTCCGTTGCTTGAAACAGCATTTTTGCTGTTTGAACTTCTTGCTGACTATGAACAATTCTAGCTAGTAATTCAGCTTGCTCTTGAGCTGTAAAGAAAGACATTTGTTCCGACTCTAGCAAAGTACGCGATCGCCCAAACCAATATTGAAAATCTTCTAGTAGCGGCTCTAAAACCGTTTTTAGTAGCTCCTTCTCAGTAGGTTGCTCGGTAGACATTAATTAATTACTTTTATTGTAAAACTTGTTTATTATTCCATCATTTATCTTAGCGTTTTTTACAAAATTTAATATAACTATTATTTTTTTGATTCAGTAGAGATCTTCAGCTTGAAGACCAATCGCGATCTAAAATGAAATGATATTACTTGCGTCTTTAAAAACAGCTGATGCCCGAAGTCGAACAAGCACAACAACCTATCAAATTACTCCGCACTAGTGAGTCCGAATCATTACAGAAAATTCGCCACACCGCATCTCACATCATGGCAATGGCGGTACAAAAGTTGTTCCCCAAGGCACAGGTGACGATTGGACCCTGGACAGAAACTGGTTTTTATTATGATTTTGATAGTCCCGATCCTTTTACAGAAAAGGATTTGAAGCAAATTCGCAAGGAGATGATCAAGATTATTAACCGTCAACTGCCTGTAATTCGTGAAGAGGTCAGTCGAGAAGAGGCTAGAAGTCGAATTGAAGCCCAGAATGAACCCTATAAATTGGAAATTCTCGATAGCATTCAAGAGCCAATTACCATTTATCATCTAGGGGAACAGTGGTGGGATTTATGTGCAGGACCTCATCTAGAAAATACCGCAGAAATCGACCCGAAAGCGATCGCCCTAGAAAGTGTTGCGGGGGCATATTGGCGGGGAGACGAGACTAAAGCTCAACTACAGCGGATCTACGGTACTGCCTGGGAAACTCCCGAACAGCTAGAAGAGTACCATCGCCGTAAGGAAGAGGCATTAAAGCGCGACCATCGTAAGTTGGGGAAAGAGCTAGGATTATTTATCTTTGCCGATGCGGTGGGTTCTGGGTTGCCCCTCTGGACTCCCAAAGGAACTATATTGCGATCGCAGTTGGAAGATTATCTCAAGCAAGAACAAATCAAGCGGGGTTATCTTCCTGTTGTAACTCCTCATCTGGGTAAAGTAGATCTGTTTAAAATTTCGGGACACTGGCAAAACTACAAAGAAGACATGTTCCCGATGATGGCAGAGAATGAGGTCGCAGCAGCAGCAGAATAGGGTTTTGTCCTCAAGCCGATGAACTGCCCCTTTCATATTCAGATCTATCAAAGTGAACTGCGGTCTTATCGAGAGTTACCCCTTCGCTATGCTGAGTTTGGCACAGTATATCGCTACGAACAGTCGGGAGAACTGGGTGGATTAACTAGAGTTCGTGGCTTTACTGTCGATGATTCTCACTTATTTGTCACTCCTCAACAGTTAGATGATGAGTTTCTGAGTGTTGTCGAGCTGATTCTGACAGTAGTTAAAAGCCTTCAGCTTAATAATTTTAAAGCCCGCCTGAGCTTCCGCGATCCAGCATCAGATAAATATCTAGGTTCAGATGAAGCCTGGGATAAAGCCCAAAGTGCAATCCGTCGGGCGGTAGAGAAAATGGATATGAATCACTTTGAAGGTATTGGTGAAGCAGCTTTTTATGGACCGAAACTAGATTTTATTTTTGAAGATGCTTTAGGTCGAGAATGGCAGCTAGGAACAGTACAGGTAGACTATATTCTACCCGAACGTTTTGGACTAGAATATGTCGCTGAGGATGGTTCGCGGCAGCGTCCGATTATGATTCATCGTGCGCCCTTTGGCTCTTTGGAGCGGCTGATTGGCATCTTAATTGAAGAATATGCGGGAGACTTCCCTCTGTGGTTAGCGCCTGTCCAAATACGTTTATTACCCGTTAGACCCGATCATTATGAATATGTCCGAGAAGTGGCAGCTAAAATGCGTGCTGCTGGAATTCGTGCCGAAGCTGATACTAATGGCGATCGCCTGGGTAAAATGGTGCGGAATGCCGAAAAACAAAAAATTCCCGTGATGTCCGTAGTTGGCGATCAAGAAGTAGCAGACAAT
>JBDKJC010000567.1:0-3487 GCA_039796815.1 Cyanobacteriota bacterium
CTCCTAGCTTCTAGCTTCTAGCTTCTAGCTTTGTTTATCTATCACGGATACACCTTCGGATATGGTATAAACGATCGCGAGTATAACCCATCGGTGATTGCGCTTTTGATCGATTGACTATGAGTAACTTTGATTATTCGTTAGATTATGCTAATCTAAATTTTCGCGATCGCCCAGATCTTTATCGCATAGGTAAGGGAGAACAGGGAGTACTGTTAGTTCAGCCCTATAAAGGGGAAATCTTACCTTACTGGAGATTTAAAACTCCTGAAATTGCCCTAGAATCTAGCAATAAAATCTATCAACTGTTTTTGGCATATTTAGCAGCAGATGATTTTGTGGGCGCAGACATGGCAAGGAAGTTTTTACAAATGGGGTACACGCGATCGCGCAGATATGCTAACCATAAAAGTGGCAAAAAATATCGACTTAATCCCCAACTGCAAGAGTCTCAAGCAGCAGAAAAGGCAGCCCGCAAGGAAATTCTACCCTTGGAGCTAGATCCTGTAAAGGCAAAATCAGCGGAAATATTTAAGCGTAAATGGCAAGAAGCCAAAGCTAATCATAAATATCAGCAGCTTTCACGGCTACATCAAGCAAAATATCCCGATAATAATGGCAAAAAAGCAAATTAGAACAGGTTCTTCTGTATCTTGGCAGTGGGGAACAGGAACAGCGTTAGGCAAAGTAAAAGAAATTCACCACCAAGAGATTAGTAAGAAAATTAAGGGTAGCGAGGTAAAACGTAACGGTACTCAAGATAATCCTGCCTATTTAATTGAGCAAGAAGATGGAACAGAAATTCTCAAGCTTAAAAGCGAACTGAGTCAAGAATAGCAGCAGAGTAGCTAGCAGTAAAATTAGATCTATTTGGTCTAGTCGATTACTCTCTTTCCTAAGATCTATATCTTGAGAGAGAACTATCTAATAGAAGTTCTTTCCTCCAATAGATGTGCGATCGCTTCACTGCTTGGTCTAATAAAAATGTAGTTATCAACCTAAATTCTATGCCTAAGCTAAATATTGGATTAACTGAAGAACAACGTCATGGTGTGATCGAATTACTAAACCGCGATCTCGCCGATCTTTATCTACTGCTAATCAAAACTAAAAAATACCATTGGGACGTAATAGGGCCTCAGTTCCGTACTCTACATGAATTGTGGGAAGAACAATACACTGCTTTAACCGAAAATATTGACGCTTTAGCTGAGAGAGTTCGCGCTTTAGGTGGTTATCCATTAGGAACAGCAGCAGGATTTATTCAATACAGCACTATTCAAGAGCATTCTAACGATCTTCCTGACGCTAACCAAATGGTAGCTCGCTTGGTGCAAGATCACGAGCAAATAATTCGTAATTTAAGAGAAAACATCGATCAATGTTCTGAGGAGCATCACGACGAAGGTACTGCTGACTTTTTAACAGGATTAATGGAACAGCACGAAGAAATGGCTTGGATGCTACGTTCTTTCCTAGAGGGTGAAAATTTAAAAGGAAGAGGTGAGCGTCCTGGAGCAGAAACTCAACCAGCAGTTAATGCTTAAGAGTCAGGAGTGAGAATAGGTCTAAAATTTTTAAACCAATTTAAACTAAGCTTATTCTTGCTTCCTTGTTTCAATTTCCACCATAAAAATAGTCGCATAAAATTCTTAGCAATATGACAGAAGCATATCAAGCAGAAAGAACAATTACTGCTGTTTTAAAAGAAGAAAAACAGGTTGATGATGTTGTTCGCCGTCTTATCGATCGCGGTGTACCTCAAGACCATATTTCTTTAATGGGTCAAAATTTTCAATCTCAAACTCGGATTGCGGGTTTCATTTCCAAAAAAGATGTAATCCTTGGTGGTTTACGTACAGGGGCGGTTTTTGGCTCTTTGTTTGGTTCTCTGCTTAGTCTCTTTACTGGTATGGGAGTGCTATTCATTCCCTTTATTGGTTCGGTCGTAGCAGCAGGTCCAATCACCGCAGTATTATTAGGGGCAGCTAGTGGAGCGATCGCTGGTAGTGCTGGTGCGGGATTAGCTTCGGCTCTAGCTACTTTAGGAATGCCTAAAGAAAAGGCAGCGGTTTATGAAACTCGGGTTAAAGCTGGAGAATTTTTGCTCATGGCAGAAGTTCCAACCGACAAATCTGGAGAATATCAGCTATTGATTGAAAGTGCTGGTGGTGAAGAGATTCATGTTAATGACTCGATTCTACCCCGTCCTTGTCTCGGTAAATGTAACGATGTCTCAGATCTATCTCCTGAAATTCGTTCTCATTTATCAGAAGCAGCACAGCAAGACTTTATTGCCAGCTACAATGCAAGTTTTGATGAAACCAACGACGAAACCCAAGCCGAACATCAAGCTTGGGCAACCATTAAAGATAAATATGACGAAGATGACCAGGGTGTATGGTCTAAAGAAAAAGTAAGCGCCTAAAATTCAAGCGATCGCGGAAATCATGCCCATTAATTTTCGCGCAATTAGGTAGTTTTTAAATCAAGAAGAAAAAATTAAGAGTCAAGAGTATTATTCATCAAATATGCTCTTGGCAATTTGTTGTTTAGGACGTTTTCTGGAGAAAATATATCCAAGCTTCAGGGAGATGCCCTTAATTGAAATAATTGTCAAATTTGATTTTTGACCAAGTTCGAGTGAGAATGTTGTTAAGTTAACTAGCCAAATTCAGGTTATCAAATTAACATAATTGCGATCGCAATCTTCCTCACCATAGTTAAAATATATGAAGTGTAGAAAAAAATAATTTGTGGTTATTCTAGGTTGAGAAAATAAATTCTTAGTTGAAGAAGATCAAATAAAGCCTATGGCTGTCAATGACTTTAAAGATTATTATCAAGTACTAGGTATTAGTAAAAATGCTAGTTCCGACGAGATTAAGCAAGCCTATCGTAAATTAGCCCGCAAATATCACCCCGACCTCAATGCGGGAGATAAACAGGCGGAAGCTCGTTTCAAGGAAGTTAACGAAGCACAAGAGGTGTTGTCAGACCCCGATAAGCGTCGCAAGTACGATCAATACGGTCAATATTGGTCAAAAATGGGGCAATCAAATACTTCCACAGGCAGTTATACAGGCGGTTATACAAGATCGGCCAATCCTGGAGTAAATGTGGATTTTGGCGATTTTGATTTTGGTCAATATGGCAGCTTTGAAGATTTTATCAACGAAATGTTAGGTCGTGGTGTAGGGCGAAGTGCTACAGGTTATAGAACTTCTTCAGGTGCTGGGACTGGCTATAGTAATATGCCTCCTCCAGATAGTGAAGGGTCAGTTCAGCTTTCTTTCTCCGAAGCTTTTAATGGTACAGAGAAACAGTTTGTCTTGGGTAACGAGACAGTTAAGGTGAGGATTCCCTCTGGTGCTAAGTCAGGAAGTCGTTTGAAAATTAAAGGTAAAGGCCCATCTAGTTCTCTTTCAGGACAACGAGGAGATCTATATCTCAATATTGAACTACTGCCTCATCCTTTGTTTAAGTT
>JBDKJC010000568.1:0-3482 GCA_039796815.1 Cyanobacteriota bacterium
AAGTTTTGACACATAAGAATAGCTTGATCTATTTTTAGCGAATGGCTTTGCCACGCCTTCGGCGATTACGCTAGTCGCGATCGCATTAGATAACAAGATCCATCGCCAGCCAGTTTTTCCTGCTTTCAGTTTTGGTAAATTTTCGCCTAAATGACTAGTAACATTTAAATATTTAAGCTCACCAAAGTTATTCTCTGAGGAAAATTCTAAACAACTAATACCACAATTTGATTGCTGTAAACTATGATAATATTTTGGATTTAAACCAACTGCTGTATTTATTAAGGCTCGATTAGTACCACCGTGAGCCACAACTAAAATGGTTTGACCGCGATGTTTATTTAAAACTACTTGCCAAAATTGTTGTGCTTGCTTAAATAATTCTAAAACAGGAAAAAACATCTTATTAAAAGTAAAAAGATGAGGAGTTTCTTGCCAACAACTATAAGCTTCAGAAAATTTTTCTTTGACCTCTTGATAAAATAATCCCTGCCAATCTAACATCTGAATTTCAGTTAGCTGATCATCAATAAATACAGGAGGTAAATTATTGTTTTTTGTTTTTAAAGCAGTAAGAATTGCTTGGGTAGTTTGTTGAACTCTAGTTAGAGGACTAGTATAAATTGCATCAAAGTTATACTGTTGTAAAGCTAATCCTGTAGAATAAGCATCCTGATGTCCTTTTTCTGTTAATACCGATTCATCACTACTACCTTGATATCTACCCTCTTGGTTGTAGGTAGTACGAGCGTGACGGACGAGGATTACTTTGGTTGAGGAGTAGTGGAGTAGTGAAGATAGGGGAGTAGACGAGGTTGGTGATGGGTGTTGAATGATGGAATTTTTCACGATCTAGTTAGTTGCAGATGAGAAGATACTGTTTGTATACTTACTGCGATCAATGAAAGTGCTATGAAGCTTAAATGAGAGATTTTTCATTTAGCCGTACACTTTATATTTGTCTTGAAAATATGTGGAGATTGGAAAACGATGGTATTAAAATAAGTTTATGGCTTTATCGTCTTAAAACATCAAATTCATGATACTTGCACCAGCAGAAAGAAAAATGTGGGATCGTTCGTCTACCAAGAATGGTAAGCATGAATTAACAGATGAAGAAATAAATAATAAATACGAAAAAGGGCAGCAAAGAATCCTTACTGAGATGAATCGTGAAAAGTTACCCAGCTTTGCCGAGTCTTTGGAAAAAGCAAATTATATGGATGTTAGCCCTTTCTATCAAAGAAGATTGCGTTGGGATAAAGTTAAGCAATCGCAGCTTATTGAATCTTTTTTAATTAATATTCCTGTTCCTCCAATTATTTTATACGAGAGAGAATATAATTCGTATGAGGTTATGGATGGACAGCAAAGAATTACAGCTATTAAAGATTTTTATAATAATAATTTAAAACTTGAAGGTTTGGAGTTGTGGTCTGAACTAAATGGACGTACTTATCAAGAACTTCCTAGCAAAATCAAGGCAGGTATAGATCGCCGTGCAATATCTTCTATTGTCTTGATTACAGAATCTACATCTAGCGAAGAAGAAGCTTTTTTTCTCAAGCAAATTACTTTTGAGAGATTAAATACTGGAGGTGTAAAGCTCAGTAGGCAAGAAATACGTAACTGTATTTATTCTGGGAAGTTTAATCAACTTTTATTCGAGCTTGCTAAAAACAGAATTTTTGCTGATGCTTGGGACATTCCAATTGATGAAAAAGATAAGCTGAGAAATAATAATCTTTATAAGAAAATGGAGGATGTTGAATTAGTATTGCGTTTTTTTGCTTTTCGTCATGCCTATAACTTCCGTAACGGAATAGAAGGATTTCTTAATCTCTATATGATTAAGAGCTTAGGCTTTTCTGATGAAGATATTAGAATACTAAAACAAATTTTTAATAATACAATGGATTTGGCTGGTCAAATATATGAAGAAAATCTATTTAAACCATTCGATCCAAGAACTAAAAGTTGGAAAAATAAATCATATAAAGCTTTTTATGACGCGGTTATGGTTGGAATTAGTCGTTATTTAACTAATGCCGATTTATTAATTGCGCGAAAAAATAAAATTGTTGAAGAGACTAAAAAGTTATTTGAACAAGATAGAAATAAACTACTTACTGGTGCAGGTAGAACGAAAGCTGACTTACAAAAAAGAATAGATATTTTTGATGATATGCTGGCGAAGATAATTGCGGAGTAAATCATCGTGTTTGAAGAGCTTTTGTTAAAAGCTAAGGCTGACATAACTACTGTCCGTTCTGTTGTTAAAACAAACGAAAACTTGCGCATAATCATTTCTAGTGATCGAAGTACAGAAACACTGAAGTCTTACGAGCGTCGGAAATTGATAAAAGAAATTAAACAAGATGTTCCTCAAATAACAGCATGGAGAATATACGATCACTGCGCTGCTGTTACTAAATTGTATGCTATTTATGAAAATTTCGTTGAGGATTTAGTCAGAGATTGGCTGATATTACTACCTCAACTATGTCAAAACTATGATGATTTGGATGAAAGAATTAAAAATACCCATAAGTTAGGTGTTGGTAGACTTTTAATAGATTTAAATAAAAATAGATATGAGCATTTGACTGTCGAAGATGTTGTCAATGGTTTATTTGAAGGAGTTAACAATAAAACTAATTATGAACTTGTAGCAGAGGCTTTTTTATTTCACGAACAAAATTTACGTAAGGAAACATTAGACAAATTACTAGCGGATGCTGGAATATTAAATTCTTGGAAGTGGATAGAGCGACACAGATCGATTAAAAACTTTGTTGAAGAAGTACGAGGTAGTCAGAATACTGCTGAAGGCGAACTAAACGAACTTATTAGTTATCGAAATGAAGCTGCACATGGATCTCTAATAGATGACTTTCTAAGAGCAAATGCATTACTAGAAATATGTAATTTTATTGAAAGCTTGTGTCAGTCATTAAATGATTTATTCATGTATCAAGCAATTAATCATAAGGTGCGAATTAATGAGGCAAGAAAAATTGGTAACATAACCGAATGGTTTAAGAAGCCAAAAGCTGGAGTTGCAAGGGTTAGTAATGCTAGATTGTACAAGAAATGTAATTTGTATTTGATTAATCAGAATTTTAGCTGGTGTCAGTCTGCAACTATAGATAGTATTAAGGTTAAAGATAATTCGGTGACAGAAGTTAATGCAGATAATGAAATGGAAGTAGGCTTAAAATTTGATGTCGATGCGCGAGAAGGACTAGATTTGTACTTACTGAAAACAGACTAAATATCGTAGCTAAAAAAAAAGGGTTACTGATATTGAACGGTTTGTTGTAAGCGATAAAGAGTTGCATAATGCTTACCTAACTTCATCAATTGTTCGTGTGTTCCTCTTTCTAAAACTTGTCCTCCTTCCAGATAAAAGATTTGATCGGCATTTTTGGCTGTTCTTAAGTCGTGGGTAATTAGAAAAGTAGTCGAGGTTTGGGTAAGAC
>JBDKJC010000569.1:0-3476 GCA_039796815.1 Cyanobacteriota bacterium
CGAGTCGATGCCACTGCTTCGATCCATTTATATAACGTGCTTCATGCCGACGGGAGAAGATCGGATAACGTCAACGCTTTTGGTGCTAAGTTTCTCAGGGAATGGACGCGAACTATGAAGCTGATTCGTCCCGACGTGATGCTGATGGCAGAAGATCATTCCGATTGGGATCGAGTTACCGCGCCTGTGGATAATGGTGGTTTGGGATTCGATGCCACTTGGTATTCCAATTTTTACCACCATCTTGTCGGGGATGCTCAAGCAGGAACACAGTACGCCAGATTAATGGCGACGGCGGGATATGGTGGCAATGAACCTCTGGCAATGGATTACTTTGCTGGGGCGCTAGCAGCATCTAGCGATCGCAAAGTGGTCTATCATGAATCTCACGATGAGGCTGGTAACTCGCAAAACTCCAGACGAACTATCTTAGCAGCGGTTAACTCTGCCCCCCTGATTGGAGAAACTCGTCGCTTTGCTGAAGCACGTTGTCGCTTTGCCTGTGGCATGACCATGCTGTCCGCAGGTACGCCGATGTTTATGATGGGTGAAGAGATTGGCGCACAGAGATTTTATCGCTACATAGATTTTTTAAGTAATCGGGAAGACTTGTTAGCTGAGCGTCAAGGGGAAGGTCAACGGCTATTTAGATTTTATCAGGATATCATTCGCCTGCGGTTAGAACGTTCGGGCTTGCGATCGCATCAAATTGACATCATCCACGTCCACAATGCCAATCGCGTCATTGCTTTTAGGCGCTGGGATAATTCTGAAGAGTTGCTAGTCGTGGCAAGTCTCAATAATAGTCCTTTTAGCTCGGGATATGCGATCGAGAATTCTCGACTGGTCAATGCTACGTGGCGCGAGATTTTCAACAGTGATGCCGAACCTTATGGCGGTAATAGTATCGGCAATTTAAGCGGCTCGATTGCTTCTAGTAACGGTCGAATTAATGTGGTCATTCCCGCGAATGGATTTGTCGTCTTGCAGCGACTGTAACTAAAAATGAGAAATGAGTGTCATGACTGCTCAACTTGAATTAATTATTGAAACACAAGCTTTGCAAGGAGAACGTTTAAATACACACATTACTAATTATTGAGGAATTAACCATGGACCCGATTACAACTGCGATTGTGGCTGCTCTGGCTAAAAGTCTCAGCCAAGATGTATGCAAAGACAGTTATGTTGCTCTTAAAGATGCTTTGAAGAAAAAGTTTGGTCACCAAAGCGATCTGGTGGATGCCGTCGATAAATTAGAAAAGAAGCCCGACTCGGAAGCTCGTAAAGCCACACTACAAGAAGAAGTTGAAATCTCTAAGGTTAATGATGACCCTGAGATTCTTAAGTTAGTTCAAAATTTACTCCAGCAAATCGAATCACAGCCTGGTGGACAGGAGATCATTAATCAAACTCAAACTAATACAGTGAGCGGTGTAAATGTTGGGGGGAATTTTGAATTTAAACCAGTTCAAGACGGCAAGAGTTAAGGAAGTAGAATCATGAAGTTATTTTGGTCTAAACTGCTGCAAAAAATAGGACGTGGATTGCTTAAGCTAGGTGAGGTCGAGCCGTGAGCCAATGCCATAATCCTAATTGTCTGTATCAAAATCCGCCCAACGCCAAGTTCTGTGTCAAGTGCGGTAATAAACTACGTTCAAGCGATCGCTCATCTCAAAAACAAAATAATCTTGTTAAGGGTGCTAACGTTGGGGGTAACTTGACCTTCGCGCCAGTTCAGAACATCATCGAGACTCAGATCATCCAGTCTTCGGTTGAGGTGGTTACGCAACGAGAACTGAATAAAAATTCACCTTATCAAGGACTCAAAAGGTTCAACTTCAAAGACAGAGAGCGCTTTTTTGGTAGAGATAAGTTAATCGCCAGATTATTTGAGGCGGTGAATCGCAGCAGCTTGAGTTTAGTGTTAGGGGCTTCTGGTAGTGGTAAGTCTTCTGTCGTACGTGCTGGCTTAATTCCTGAGTTGAAGAAATCTCTGGAAGCTCAAACATTTTATGACTTCATCTTTACACCCAATCAAGATCCCTTTGATTCTCTATATCGGTGTTTACTCAGCGAAGAAAAGGACTACAGCTTTAGTACAGCAGAAGCTGAAATTGCCTTGGAAGCAAAGGCAGATAGCCTATCTAAAGTAATTAGTAACTTAAGGAAGGATGAGGAACGGTGGCTAATTTTTGTCGATCAATTCGAGGAATTGTTTACTATTTGTAACGATCTAGACAAACGCAAAAACTTTATTTCAGGTCTGGTTCAAGTTGCTAAGTCGGGGAATAGTTCGGTCAAGATTGTGTTGGCAATGCGCTCTGACTTTCTGGAACAGTTAAGTTTCTACCCCGATCTCGGTAATCTTGCCAATCAAAATAATATTCACCTGGTAGCTGAGATGTACCCAGATGAACTACGGCAAGCGATCGAGCAACCCGCAGCCAAACATGGAGTTATGTTTGAAAAAGGGTTAGTTGAACAAATTATCCAGGAAGTTGAAGGACAAAAAGGTTATCTTCCCTTATTGCAATACACCCTAAATTTGCTTTGGGAAAGTGAATGTCAATCTTTAGGTGCTAATGGTCGTCCGAATATCGAGGATCGTACCTTAAATAAGAAAAATTATGCAGCGTTGGAAGGTATTAGAGGGGCGCTGCATAATCGGGTCAGCGAAATATATAGCAACCTCAACCAAGACCAACAGATAATTACTAAGCAAATATTTTTGAAGCTGGTAAATATTGTTGACCATGGTTACGGCAGGAAAGCAGTTAGCAGAAGAGCTTATCGAGATGAATTTGTCGGTGAATCGGTAGGAAAGATCCTCAATAAATTTATTGAAGAAAAGTTGCTAGTTAGTAGTGGCGAATATTCAAACTCAAAAGAACTACAAGTGGGTGGAAGCAATCACCTGAGACAATCAGCAACTGTAGAAATTGCCCATGAAATCTTGATCTCATCTTGGGATGAGCTAAAAGGCTGGCTTGAAGAAGAAAAAGAAGCAATTATTCTCAAAAATTGGTTAGCTGGTGAGACTAGACGATGGCAAAAAATACGCTCAAAAGATCGATCTAAAGCTGGCGATGAACTTTTAAAAGGCTCTCGATTAGCTCAGGTTGTAGAGTTTAGAAAGAAAGATGCTTTTAAAAATGTTGGTGGCTTAAGACCAGAAGAAAATGAATTTATCGATGCCAGTATAGTAGAACGCGATCGCCCGATCCAGGCAGAGGAAACACGGGAAAAGTGGCAGCTGATCGCAGTTTCACTGACATCCGTGGGCTTTGCGGGACTCGCTCTGTTTGCTGGGATGCAGTGGCGACAAGCCGAACAGCAAAGAACCATCTTACAGCTGAGTGAACAGGCACAGGAAGCGAGTAATCTGCTGAGTGTCAACCCTGTAGAGGGTGTAGTTACAGCAATAGCTCTCAATGGCGAGAGTAGAGACAGATTTGGCGATCGCTTCGCCCAGA
>JBDKJC010000570.1:0-3475 GCA_039796815.1 Cyanobacteriota bacterium
CCAAGCCCGAAGGGCTTTACTCATTGCTCATTGTTCACTGTTCACTGTTCACTGTTCATAAACGTAGCCATTTTGCTGAATAGCTGATTACAATGCGATAGACTAATTCGACTAGCGCCAAATACCATGACTCAGACTATGACTCAAGCCCTATTGTCAGTCAACCATCTCAGAGTGGCATATCCTCGTCAACCACAAGGGGATACTATCTGGGCCGTAGATGATGTATCTTTTGAGTTGAAGCCAGGGGAAAAGATCGGGCTAGTAGGGGAGTCTGGTTGCGGTAAATCGACTCTAGGACGGGCAATTATGCGTCTGTTACCAGAAGGGAGTCAGGTATTGGGTCAAGCAATTTTTCAAGATAAAGCAGTTTTTGAGTTAAATAAGGTTCAATTGCGTCAATTTCGCGGAGAAGTCGTGGCGCTAGTCTTTCAAGATCCGATGACGCGGTTAGATCCGTTAATGACGATTGGCGATCATTGTTTAGAGACGATTAAAGCGCACCAACCTGAGTTAAATAAATCCGCAGCCAAAAAACTAGCCTTGGAAACTTTAGAGACAGTCAAAATTCCAGCAAACCGCTGGGGACAATATCCCCATGAATTTAGTGGTGGTATGCGCCAACGGGTAGCGATCGCTCTGGCTCTTTTACTTAATCCCAAAGTAATTGTGGCAGATGAACCGACAACTAGCCTCGACGTAACGGTTTCGGCGGAAATTTTAACTGAATTAACTCGACTGTGTAGTGAAAGGGACATGGGGTTGCTCTTGATTTCTCACGATTTAGCCATGGTTGGGGAATATTGCGATCGCATTGCCGTAATGTATGAGGGCAAAATGGTAGAAGTGGGAGATGTTCAGTCGATTCTTTACAATCCTCAACATGAATATACTAAGTCTTTACTGAATGCAGCACTTCATTTACAAGCTGTAGCAGAAGATACTGTTGACAGCACTCCTCTCGAGCAACCAATTTTAAGGGTGGAGAATCTAAAACATTATTTTACTTTAGAAGCAAATTTAATTCAGCAACTATTCGCCAAAGAAAAAGCCACAGAAATTAAAGCCGTAGATAATATTAGCTTCAATCTATATCCAGGGGAAATATTAGGGATAGTAGGAGAATCAGGCTGTGGCAAGAGTACTCTATCTCGGACAATTTTACAGTTGCTCAAACCCACGTCGGGTAAAGTTGAATTTTTGGGACAGGATTTAACTACTCTTGGCACTTCCGCCATGCGCAGTCAGAGAAGACAGCTACAGATGGTATTTCAAGACCCCCACGCCTGTCTGAATCCGTTGATGACGGTGGGAGAAAGTATTACCGATCCACTGTTAATTCATCAACTAGCTACTGCCACAGAAGCAAAACAACAGGTAGTCACTATGTTAGAAAAAGTCGGCTTAAACCCTATCGCAGAATATTACCGACGCTATCCCCAAGAATTATCTGGGGGACAACAACAAAGAGTGGCGATCGCCAGAGCCTTAATTACCAAGCCTAAGCTAGTAATCTGTGATGAGCCTGTAAGTATGCTCGATGCTACTGTACAAACTCAAGTATTAGAGCTAATGCTGGCATTGAAAGCAGAATTTGACCTAACGTACCTATTTATCACTCATGACCTTTGGGTAGCAAGATTCTTTTGCGATCGCATTGCGGTAATGAATTCGGGTCAAATCGTCGAAATTGATACCACTGAAAAGATCTTTACTCAGGCAAAACATCCTTATACCCAAAAACTGCTGGCGGCTGCACCATTATTGGCTCATTGATATTCTCTTGCCACTAAATTTACTAACTCATCTGCGATCGATAGAGATTCTACATCAATAGAAGTTAACCCAAGACGCTCAAGCTCATTTCTCATAAGTCGATCGTAGAGTAGAGTACGAGCCAAAAACTTTTGAATTAAATACTGCCGATCTTTACTTACATTATCAAAATTACTTTCAGCGAAGATTCTACTTTGGAATAATCGATCGCTAGCTGTAAGCCAAATTGCTTTAACACCATTTTTGTTAACTAAATTCGCTACGAATCTTGGCCATAACGCAGATCCTTCAATTACAAGGCACTTTTTTGATAAATCAATGGTACGAGCATGAATTATTGCCTCAACCTGGGGTAAAACATTATTTTGATAGTGGTCTAAGACATCTAAAAAAAGAGCCTCAACAGATAAGGTTTTATAGTGTTGTGCTACGTGTTCTGGAATAGATTTCACCTTTGTACTCACCCAAGGACGACCAGGATGCCGAGCCAAAGTGTCTGTAGAAAGATAATTCCAATCCACTTTAGCTGCTAGAGATCGACCAATAGTCGATTTTCCAACATGGGAAGAGCCACTAATTAGAATCACTCTTGTTTGATTGATTAATTTAGTCACTAGAGTTGAAAATAAAGTGAAGAGTGAAATCGCCTGATCTAGTAGGTTGTGTAGAACCGTAAAAATACTACTACTACTTCAAATATGTACTTTATCAAATATCTGTCAAAAATTGGTAGAATATTGACAGTAAAACCCTTAATTCACAGAAAAATGCCTAGACTTGCTTTTGATGTAGACGATCAATTTAGTCAAGAATTTAACGAACTAGTTCAGTTAACTGGTGCTAGCTCTAAAGCTGATGCTTTCCGTAAAGCAATTAAGGAACAATACAATGCTCTTCATAATCCAGATAGTAGCAAGATTGAAGCAATTTTCAGCCAAATCGATCTAGCTCAAGCTCGGATTAGTAAAGATCAAGAAGAGATACAGTCTTTGGCAAAGGAAACTGACGAGCTGTTAAATCAATGGGAATATAAGGCAGGATAATGGCGGTATGGCAAGATATTTGGCAGTTGGGGCAGAAGGTTTTAGCTCTAACCAAAACTACAGAAACCAATACATCTGAGATTAAAAAATTACAGGAGCAGCAGCTAAAACTAACTAGAGAATTTATTAGACTCAAGCAGGAGTTAGAATTAGAAAGACAAAAAAATCTGCACCAAAAACAATTGTATCAATCAGAAATAAATAGATACAAAGCAGAATTAGATAATAAGCTAAAAGAGTTAGAAATATTATTGCTGCGTACTAAGATTGATGCACAAGCTTCTACTCCAGATAGAATTCAATCTAACTATCTGAAATCGGGAAAAGACGAAGAAGAGTAAACTTTGTCGCCCACAACGCAAAGGCGCTTCCTTGTTGATGAGGTTTACTTAAAAAACTATACTCATTCCAAATTAATTTCCGTATGTTTTCAGGAATTGGTAAAACGATGAGGGATGAACGATGAGTGATAAAAAGTAGTACTAATCAACCTATGTTTTCTATTTGGAATGACTATAAAAATAGAAGCGAACAAAAAATAGGGGTCATAAAAACCCCTACTAAGATCTATTTACCGATCACTGTTTACTGTTCACTGTTCACTGAAACTACATTCCAGGCAAATTCAAACCACTAGTAAGTTCTTCCATGCGTCC
>JBDKJC010000571.1:0-3472 GCA_039796815.1 Cyanobacteriota bacterium
ATAGTGCAGGCGCGATTAATGCCTCGACTGACTTTAAAGGTGAATTTGATGTCCCCTCCTATCGTGGACAAGTATTCCTCGACCCTAAAGGGCGTAGTCTTGCTAGTGGTTATGACAATGCGGTAGCTTTGCCAGGGCTAGCAGATGACCAGAGATTCTCTAACGCTAATGTTAAAGAATTTGTTTCTCGTAAAGGCAAAATGTCTCTCAACGTCACGAAAATTGATGGTGAAACAGGAGAAATTGCTGGGGTATTTGAAAGCGAACAGCCTTCGGCGACTGACTTAGGTGCAGAAGAACCAGAAGAAGTTAAAGTTCGCGGTATTTTCTACGGCAGAATTGTCTCTAATGCCTAAAAGATAAATTTAATTTATTCAAAAATAAAATGTTTAGCTGAGAATAAATAAATTACAAATTGATGTTACAAGGGGCAAATGCCCCTTTTTTTGGTCTTGAATGTCTTTCTCTATAAATATTTTAATTTTGTCACTTTTTATTTCTAGTTATGGTGTTTAATTTAATTAATTCATATCAAAAATTCATACTTATTTTTAAGATTTTTTTAATAATTTAAAAGACAAAAAACAATGGTTTTATGACCTTAAAAAGCAACTTAACCTATTGATTTTAAAATCACAGCTGACTATGTTACTATGCAAAAAATTAAAATCTCTGGAAAGAAAGTATGATTTTTCAAGCTATAAACCGTAGAATTATTATTCAAATGTTCACAGTAATTATTTGCTCAATGCTATTAATTTCCTGTGATGGTGAAAGTTCCAGTAATACTACTGAAGAAATCAGTAATACTTATGATGGTGAAACTGATACTACTGAAGAAAGTTCAAGTAATAGTAGTGATGGTACAACTGATACTGGAAATGATACCGTTAACCAAGTGAATTGTGGTGAGTCTAGCTCAGTGATTATTAATGGGGAAGAGGTTTGCCCTGATGAATAAATTGGCTTCGCCATACAAACTATCGGCTGAGACTATTTGGCTACTGTGCTTGGCGATCGCTTTTTAGGTTATTCAAGAGCGAGAAATAATTAAGCTTTTTTACCTAGCGATCGATCTAAGATCTAAGAGTAACAAAATTTTTAAGCTACTTATTTTAATGGTTAAGTCTCTTCTACCTCTTTCAGAGCGACAACAGGCAGATACGTCTACTCCCGACCTTAAAACTAAAACAGTTGCCCTAGATGTGGGGGGGATGAAATGTGCAGGGTGTGTCAAAGCAGTAGAAAGACAGCTCGAGCAAAATTTGGGAGTGGTGTCTGCCTGTGTGAACCTAATTACCGAAGTTGCGGTGGTGAAATATGAAGCTGAAAATATTACCCCAGAAATTTTAGTAGAGAAATTAACTAAAACAGGTTTTCCCAGTCAGTTACGAGCAAGCGATCGCACTATTTATCAAATTGCCCAGGCAAATCAAATTAAACGCAGGCAGCAAGAGCAGAGGTGGACGCAGCAATTAATTACTGCCACAGTGTTGTTGGTCTTTTCCAGCATTGGTCATTTACATCACTTGGGGTTACCTAGCATCGCCCCATTAAGCAATATTTGGATTCACTTTGGTTTAGCAACCTTAGCTTTATTAATTCCAGGGCGATCGCTAATAGTTGATGGTGGGCGTAGTCTGGCTCATGGAGTGCCAAATATGAATACCCTGGTGGGGTTAGGCACGGTTAGCGCCTATTTAGCTAGCTGTTTTGCCCTGTTTATACCTAGTTTGGGTTGGGAATGCTTCTTTGATGAACCAGTCATGTTACTGGGCTTTATTTTGCTGGGGCGTACTTTGGAAGGCAAAGCCCGTAATCGAGCCTCTGCTGCTTTAGAAAAGCTGGTGATGCTACAGCCACCGATTGCCCGTTTGATCGGTAAACAAGAAAACTCGGAGACGATTGAAATTCCTGTAGAGCAAGTCAAGCCTGGGGAATGGTTGCGAGTCTTACCTGGGGAGAAAATCCCCGTAGATGGCGTTGTAATTGCTGGAGAAACCACTGTCGATGAGGCGATGTTAACGGGGGAATCGGTAGCAGTGGTCAAAACTAGCTCAGACATCGTGCGGGCAGGTACGATAAATCAGTCTGGAGTAATTACTGTCGAAATCACTGGCATTGGTCAAGATACCGCTTTAGCCAAGATTATTAACTTAGTAGAAGCTGCTCAAACTCACAAAGCACCAGTGCAACAGCTAGCAGACACGATCGCTGGCTATTTTGCCTATGGGGTAATGGCGATCGCTATCCTGACTTTTCTGTTCTGGTATTTTATTGGCACAGATATTTGGGCTTCGGTATTAACGAGTTCTGCCCACTCGATTAATATGCCTATGACAGAGATGATGGTAATCACCTCTCCCATGTTGCTCAGTTTAAAATTGGCGATCGCCGTTTTGGTAGTTGCTTGTCCTTGCGCTTTAGGTTTGGCTACGCCGACGGCTATTTTAGTAGGAACTAGCATTGGTGCTGAATCGGGTATTCTCATCAAAGGTGGTGATGTTTTAGAAAGAGTGCAGCAGCTAAATACTGTAGTGTTTGACAAGACTGGTACTTTAACTATCGGTAAACCCCAAGTTACCGAATGTCTGCCTCTAACTGAGCTTACTGCGCAACAACTACTCCAAATCGCCGCCTCTGTTGAAAGCGGTAGCAATCATCCCCTAGCTAAAGCAATCATTACCGCAGCCCAGCTAGAAGATTTAACCTTACTGGAAACTACTGATTTTGTCACAGTAATTGGTCAAGGAATCTCGGCGATGGTGGCGGGGGAACAGGCATATTTAGGTAATCAGGAATGGTTACTAAACAACGGCATTAAAATCGATCGAGAGCAGGAATCTCAGGCTCAATCTCTAGCACGATCGGGCAAAACTGTGGTTTATCTGGCAAATGCAGGGGTTTTACAAGGTTTAATCGCCATTGAAGATAGTTTACGTCCCGATGCAGTAGCAACCGTTAAACAATTACAGTCCTTGAACCTAGATACAGTGTTACTTACGGGCGATCGCTCAGAAGTTGCTCAAGCGATCACTCAAAAGCTCCAGATTACGCAAGTTTTCGCCGAGGTCAAGCCAGAGACTAAAGCGCAAATAATTCAGTCTCTTCAGCAAGAGCGAATAGTAGCCATGATTGGCGATGGGATTAATGATGCTCCTGCTTTGGCACAGGCAGATGTTGGTATATCTCTTCAGGGAGGAACAGATGTGGCGATCGCCACTGCGGATATTGTGCTGATGCAAAATCAACTGCAAGACGTAATTAAATCGATTGAACTAAGTCGTGCCACAGTGCATAAGATCAAGCAAAACTTAGTCTGGGCTTTAGCTTACAATGTCTTGGCAATTCCAATTGCAGCAGGAGTTCTTCTGCCTAAATACGGCGTGCTTTTATCCCCAGTCTGGGCAGCAGCAGCAATGGCATCCAGCTCTTTGATTGTTGTGACTAATTCTCTGTTATTGAAGAATAA
>JBDKJC010000572.1:0-3470 GCA_039796815.1 Cyanobacteriota bacterium
TCATCGCCCTCCCAAGCTGTCCAGAAAGTAATATCTGGTGTTTTTAATGATTCTAAATCAAGAGCATGAAAGCTTTCAGGTGGGGTAATCTCATACATATTTTCTAAATGTTCCTGAAGCAGGAGCGCGATCTTTTTGCCTGTTAAGTCATCTTCGCGAATTTCCAATAGACTCATCTCTTGCACAAATAAATATTCAAATCCAAACTAATATTTTTTGACTTTTGACTTTTGACTTTTGACTTCGCATAATCAGAGTTTATCGAATTTATGCAAGAAGTCTATTTACGTTGGTTGAGATTTACTTCTTAACAAATTCAAACCTAACCCAATGTAGACACAGCCTGTAATTCGCTCTAACCAAACTGAAACTTGCTTATTCCCTCTAACCGTATTAGTTGCCATTGCAGCAAATCCAGCCAGCAGCAAGCACCATACTGTACCACCAGTCACAAATAGAATACCTAACAATAAAAACGGTAATGCACCCAAACCTGCTGTTGGATCGACAAATTGAGGGAGAAAAGCCAGAAAGAAGATTGCAACTTTGGGGTTGAGAACATTCGTTATGATCCCCTGACGATAAATTTGCCAGCTACTCATTGAGTTGATTTCTGGAGTAGACAAAGGTTGAGACTTGTTCAACCAAGTTTGCAGACCAAGATAAATAAGATATATAGCCCCAGCAATCTTGATCGTTGTAAATGCCCAAGCGGAAGTTGCTAAGATCGCAGACAACCCAAACGCAGCAAATGTAGTGTGAACCAAAATACCACTACTAATACCCAACACTGAGATTAACCCAGCTTGACGACCTTGGGAAATACTTCGAGCCAAGATATACATTGTATCTGTGCCTGGAGTAATCCAAAGCAAAAAACTAGACAGTAGAAAAGTTGAGAGATTGTGAGTTCCGAACATTTTCTTGTTGATTAAGAAAAAACTTGAAAGATATTTTCAGTCTACTTTTTCCGTTAATGACAAAACAACCTCAATTCTCAGTAAACAAACTCTTCTGTAAAAATATCCCGATCTTTTTTTCTTTTTATCAACGATCTTTGATCGGGATTTATACTCAATTTTCAAGTAATTTGATAATTTTTGATTAACCTAATTTTGCAGTTTTTTTGCGCCAAAAGATAAAATTCTCAATTACAGATTTGCCTTTTTCCATCGCTGCTTGAGGACTAGAATAAACTCCTTCAAAATGATGTACCTGCTCGTCAGGATCGACAATGTTTAGGTGATATAAATTATTTGCCAAATGCTGCACAAACAGACTGTAACCCTTGATGTTTGATTGAAAATTAGTTTTCATAGATAATTTGCCAGAAAAAATCTGAAGGTAAGTGAGGCTCGGTATACTTTTAACTAACTGTTTTTCTAAACCAGTTAAATTAACTTACCATACTTTAAACATCTAAGCTTAATTGGAGATAATTGTCATCAGCAATTTGAGCAGAAATTTTACTAGTATTACTATTTGAATGGCGATCGCCCGACCAAAATAAGGAATTACCTGGGCGTTGTCGATCTATATTGAGCCAGTGGGTAAATACCTGTTCTCGTTCATCTTCTGGAGCAAGTATTTGATATATCCTAACTCTTTTTTGGTTCTGACTTTCGCAACGCAAACATCTAATTTTACAGCCAATTTTACTCAAGAGACGGCTGATAATTGTTATGGGACTATAGTTTTTTGCCAAGCTTAGATTGAGAATTGTCTTGATCTCATGACGGTTATTTAGAGCGATCGCTGCTAAGGACTGCAAATCGGGATCGGTGTTACGTAATTCTCTAGCTGGCTGTTGCAGTAATATTGGAATACCTAAAATTTCTAACGAGCCGACAATTGCCCCCAATTGCGAACTATTAAAATCAGGTAAGAATAAGCTCCCATTCCCTAGCTGGATTAGTTTATGAGCAGCTTTGGTATCGCGATCTGCTAGATAAGGACGACCAATCGTCAGAAAATAATGGAGTCGGATTTTTTGATACCAACCTTCGTCATCCAAAGATACTAATTCCGAGGTAATCGGCAGGTGATAACGTTGTTGGAGTTCATATTTGCGGAGTTGACGGCGATCGCTTAAGGATTTAATTAGCTGTTTTTTTAAGTACCGATACTGCACCTCATTTAAACTTGGAGAACAGGCGATCGCTGCACATTCAGCGAGATAGTTTTGACTACTAATTTCCGTGATTGCTGCTACAAGGCAATTATCTGTAGTTGATTTACTAGGGACTTCAGGTTGATACTTATCTGCATCAATAATTTGATGACCTTCGGCTTTTAATCCTGCTAAAATTGAGTCGCGATAGTTAACTGTCCCCGCATTGTATCTCACTGCCATTTTTGCCCAGCACAGTAGTGATTCGGCTTGAAAACCCGTATCTAAATCATCTAGATAGGCAAAGTCTGACTGTTGTAATAAACGGATATTCAACTGCGTAAAACGTTGATTGGAACTAAGTAAGGCGGGAATTGAGGTTGAACCATTGCCTATTTTGTTATAGCTATAGCTAGCGCACCACAGATGTCGGGGAACATTGTGACGGATTCTTGCCAGGGTTTGACGCACGGCGTTTTCTGCTTGAATTCCTTGAGCGATCGCCCATACCGAAGTAAAGTGTTTTAATTCAATGGAGATTCCTGTTTCAATAGAGGGACTAGCCAGGACAATATCATATTGACTCAGAACTTGCTCTAACTTGGAGATGCAGTTATAGGCTGGGTGCTGATGATCTGCAAGGGATTGGGAATCAATTCTGAGGATTTTGTGCTGGGGAAATTGCTGCTGTAGATAAGCTTCGAGGTTTTGTGTTCCCCATTTACTAGTAAGCTTTTGCGCCGATAAACAAATAAAGGGCTTGCCTCCTTGCTGAATATCTGCTTCTAAATTGTTAACTAATTTTTTGGGAGTTTTACCCTGATAGTTATATACTTGCCACGACTTATGGCGATCGCCTTGCCAAGTATTATGGACGATACAGGGTTTGAGATGTAGTCCTGATAAAGAAATTAGATAGTCAAGGGCAATATCACTGAGATCCGCATCGGCAACATATAGTTGTCCCTGGTTACCCAAGACATTCTGCATCAATGTTTTAAAACACTTAAGAATTTCTACTCGACGATCTTTACAGGTACTAGAATTAAGGGCGTGCCAGAGTACTTGTTCTACTTCATCAATAATTACTAGACTGTCGTGCCAATCATTAGGATCAAACTGCGCTTGGGATAAACCATGTAGAGAATCAATACACAGACCATAACCCAGACTAGATCTGTCTAAGCGATCGCTTACTTCCGTAATATAATTTAAACCAAAACGCTGACACAGTTCCTTAACTAACTGCACTCGATGTCCAATTACTAAAACTTTTTGCTGTTTGGCGATCGCTTGTTGGACAACTTTCACCAAAGACTGAGTTTTTCCTGTCCCTTTCGGGGATTTGATTCCCACCAGT
>JBDKJC010000573.1:0-3469 GCA_039796815.1 Cyanobacteriota bacterium
GCGGCTGATGATGACATACTTATTTTAGTCCTTACCTATCATAAATCCTTTTCAATAATATAGGATTCTACCATGGTCAATGTTCAACAGGAGGTAAAGCAACTAGACTTTACATCTTAAACACGAAGAAACTAAGGTAAAAAATTTTAGTTCATCTTACATTTGAAGATATGTAAATTGAATTTAAATGTTTAGCTAACATGATGAGGGATTAGCAGTTTCACTATCTTTATTCTGGATTGCCAAAAAAGCTTCCTTAGCAGCAGCTTGTTCTGAAGCCTTTTTCGATCTTCCATAACCTATACCTAATAGTTGACCCTGAAACCAAACTTCCGCTATAAAACGCTGGTCGTGCCAAGATGATTTATTACTAGCTAGCTTTAAAACTGAATCTAGCTGCTTATTCTCGGCTACTTTATATTCTGGCAAAATTTTATATTTTCCCTGAGTCCATTCTTGTAGAGCATCTTTATAATTGAAGCGAGCAGGATCGTTCATCACCTCCACCGCCTTCTCTTGCAAAGCTCGATCTAGCCAAGGACGAATCAGATCCATGTTGTGAGTACTTAAATATAGCGCTCCTAGCACGGCTTCAAAAGCATCTGCTAACCAAGATTGTCTCCCTGTCGGGTTACCTGTGGCATTAGTGCCAATCAATAAATAAGGTTCAATACCATAACTTTCCGCTAACTGAGCCAAAACGCGATCGCTGACTAAAATAGAACGAACCGCAGCAAATTCTCCGACTGGCTCTTGAGGATAAACTTCTAGCAGTAACTCGGCAGTAATTAAGCGTATGACCGAATCTCCCACAAATTCCAGTTGTTCATAGTTATGGGTTCGAGACACACTAGGATGAGTCAAAGCTAAATCTAGTAAAGACCAATTAATCGGGGTGTTGGGAGATAATCCTAGTTTCTGAGCTAGAGTTTGCAGTTGTTTTTGCCTTCTGGGATCTTCAAACATTAATGTAGAGAAAATAGGAGAGATCAAGAGAGTTGGAACGTAAGCCGGATTCTGTTCTCGAATCATAGTTACCTAGATTCAAGGGTAGTTATCTATCTAGGATGCCTGTTACCAAACACCTCATGCGGTTCTCCTTGGTCAGGATGGGAAAAAGACCAACCCTAATCCTTTCGACCTTGCTCCCTACTGGGGTTTACCGAGCCAGCACCTCTCGATACTGCTGGTGCGCTCTTACCGCACCTTTGCACCCTTACCTATTTCATTTAGCATTTATCATTTAGCATTTATCAGTGGTTGCTGTTTAATGTTTAATGTTCAATGTTTAATGAAAAGGCGGTATCTTTCTGTGGCACTATCCTCGCGATCGCTCGCACTGGGAATTATCCAGCAAGTATGGTCTTTTGGGAGTCCGGACTTTCCTCAAATCTGCCTCTAGGACAAATTTGCAACCACCTCGCCAACTCTCTTGTCTATCTAGTCTATTATTATTTGATATGCAATCTCAAATAATTGTTTAACTTGGTTAAAATTTACCTATGTCTAGATCGATCATTCTTGCTTGTCGATCGCTAGCCAATGGAACTGTTGATTAAATTTATTGCTATTACTAAATATTGGAGAATTTAGGAGAATTTTAACTATGGGCAAAGAATCCGAAATTACCCCTTTTGATGGAGGTGGTAGTAGCAAATCTACAACTCGTACTAAATTGGATCGGATGCGTCGAGTAGCTCAAGCATTGCGATGGTCTGGATTAGCTGGGTTTTGGATACAGTTGGTCTTGGGAGTTGTATCCAGTGTTACCTTAGCTTTGGCGATCGTTAATCAAACCGAAAGAAGTAATCCTGGTATTGGCTTCAGCTTATTTTGCGCTGTCTGTGGACTGATTTGTTTAGTTGTGGGAATATACATTACCTTTAGATATGGCAAAATGGCGAGTCAATTTTCTCGCTCCAACACTAAACCCCCAAAGAAGTCTAGCACTATTAAATTGATTCAAATTGGTATTCTCACTAGCATTGTTGGCACAATCATTACTATTATAGGTGGAGCAACAATTACAGGTATAGTACTTTCTAAAACGTTAGCTTTCGATCCCGCAAAAGTTTTTAATAATCAACAAAATACTGAATTTGTAAATTCTTTAGATGTATTTATTATTCAAGCTTGCTTTAGCGTCATTTTAGCCCACAGCACTGGATTGATCAGTTCTTTATGGATTTATAGTCGTATTGATAATATAAATAATAATTAATCATGCAACGTACTCGGCTTAATTCTTTAGTAGCAGTTGCGGGCGATCGCCTGGAGTTATTATTTAGTAATCCCTGGCGACGCATTTCTCTAAGTTTAATCAGCATCTTATTCGGGTTTTTTATGGGTTCGGCAGTTGCCACTACTGCTGGACAAAATGCTGTCTGGGATATTACTGCTGCTGCGCTTTTATTTCTGGCTACTGAGTTGATTAATCTAGTGGTATATCGTCCTCGTCCACAACCAGGAACTCCAGCCGCCAAGCGATCGCTTTATCTCGACGTGCTAAATTTATTTAAAATTGGCTTAATTTATAATCTCTTTTTGGAAGCCTTTAAATTAGGATCTTGACAATGAGCAATGAACCAGGAGAATGCAGATAATTTAGATAATTTTAAACTAGAAAGTTTTATTGTTCAGGGTAGGGAGTCTAAGTTTTATGCAGAGCTTTTAGCTGAAGTTATGTCAGTCTCTAACAGTTTGGGATTTCAAAAGCAAGATACGATTGTCTCTACCTTGGAAAAATTATGGCTACCAGTGGCCTTAGATTTAGCCACAGCAAGACGCAAGTTAAATCGGACTTTTATCCAAGGAATTTTAGGTGGTCAGGGAACAGGCAAGACAACCCTCTGTATTATCTTGCAATCTATACTGAACTATTTTGGTTATTCTGCTGCTACCCTTTCGCTTGACGATCTTTACTTAACTTACCCTCAAAGACAAAAACTACAGCAACAAGATCCACGTTTACTCTGGCGAGGCCCTCCTGGTACTCATGATATCGCTTTGGGGCTTAAGGTAATCGAACAGTGCCTACAAGAAAATAATCCTGTTCAGATTTTACTACCTCAGTTTGATAAATCTGCTTTTAACGGTGCAGGCGATCGCACTACTCCCAAAGCCATAGCCCAACCCGATATTCTGTTGTTTGAAGGTTGGTTTGTCGGTGTACAGCCTTTAGCACCAGATGCTTTTAATCATTGTCCTGCACCCATAGTTACAGAACAAGATCGACAGTTTTCTAGGGATAATAATCAGCGTCTTCAGGCATATTTACCTCTATGGTCAAAATTAGACAGCCTAATAATTTTATCTCCCGAAGATTATCGTCTCAGTAAACAATGGCGCAAAGACGCCGAACATCAAATGATTGCGCTTGGCAAATCGGGGATGAGTGATGAGGAGATCGATCGCTTTGTCGAGTATTTCTGGAAAGCTCTTCATCCAGAATTATTTATCAAGCCTTTAC
>JBDKJC010000574.1:0-3467 GCA_039796815.1 Cyanobacteriota bacterium
ACGACGGTTCGAGGTTATCGTCAGGATGCTTTACTTACTGATGGTGGGTTCTTAGCTAGTGCCGAATTTCGCCTGCCTATATTTTATTTTGAGCCTCTTGATGCTACTTTGCAGTTTGCCCCATTTGTTGATTTTGGGACTGGTTGGAATCATGATGATCGAGAGACAGAATTTAATACTTTAATTGGCACTGGATTCGGTTTACTATTACAAACACCAGAAGATTTTTCGGCGCGAGTTGATTGGGGAATTCCTCTAGTTAATCACGACGATGGAGGTAGTTCTATACAGGAAAATGGCGTTTATCTACAGTTACAGTACAATTTTTTTTAGCTCATTTTTTCTCATATTGACCGCTTTACCGCTCAAGTTAAATCAAGTTAAAACTAGTTAATGGTTCATGGTTAATGTTAAGTGATCGATCTAGGTTATGGCATCGCCTCCTAACTGTCATACTCTCCGCCTGGTTGACAGTAGGTGTTCATCTACCAGTGCAGTCTCAACCTGATGGATTAGGACTATCTTTACAGGCGCAACAGCTTTATCAGGCAGGTCAATTAGCACCAGCAGTCTTAGCTTGGCAACAAGCAGCAGCAGCATTTGAGACTCAGGGCGATCGCCTGGGCAAAACTAAAAGCCTAATCAATCAATCTCAAGTATTACAAGATTTAGGGTTATATCCTCGTGCCTGTAGTAGTTTACTGGAGGCTTTGAACCTAGAAGATACTCAATGCCATAATGCTCAAATAGAACAGCTAATTCAGACTTTAAAGCAACAAGGCAAAATTACTCTCGTTGAGGGGATTGGTTTGCGTAGTTTGGGTGGTATCTTACAAAAGAAAGGAATGTTGACCCAGGCGCAAACAATTATCGAGATTAGTGCTTCAGCCACTCAGGACTCTTCAGAATCGGGGGCAACTCTTTTAGCACTGGGTAATATTCAGCAGGCATTAGGAAATCAGGTTCGCGATCGCTGGAACTATGAGCGCATTACCGAAATTATCGATCGAAAAGACCCAAAGAATGCTTTAGAACCATATTTAACTACCTTTAAAACCTACGAACAAATCGCCCTTGAACCACAAACGGAATTGCTCACCCAGACTCAGGCACAGCTAAATCATTTATCTCTGCTGATTCAACTGGAAGCTTGGTGGCAACAGCAAACAGCAAGACGGATTCAATCATGGCAACGGCTCAAGCAAAGTACGCTGGTGGAAATGGCCGAAAATTTTGCCACTTTACTGACTACTGAACTAAAAAATAAGCAAACCAAGTTAATTACAGATATTGCAGCTAATTTACCACAGCTGCCACCAACTCATCAGGGAATTTATGCTCAGATAAATTACGCTCAAAGCTTAACTCGTCTTCAACAAACTACGACTGTCGAATCCATCTTACAAACGGCACGGCAACAGGCACAGCTCATTAAAGATAAACGCGCAGAAAGCTATGCTTTAGGATATTTAGGACAGAATTATGGTCTCAAAGGAGACTTGAATCGAGCGATCGCCTTGACTAATCAGGCTTTAGCTGTGGCGGAAGCACAAAATGTTGTTGGTGATGTCCGTGAAGTTAGTTACCTCTGGCAATCTCAATTAGGGATGCTTTTAGAGCGCTCAGGTAGGAAAGAAGAGGCGATCGCCGCCTATACCCTCGCCTTTAATACTCTTCAGTCTTTGCGTACCGATTTAAATACTAATAATCAAGTAGTTCAATTTAACTTTCGCCAGTCAGTCAAGCCTGTCTACCTGAACTTGGCAAATTTACTCTTGTCAAATAATAATCTGCAAGCCTCTAAATCTCTGACCGCAATTAACACTAACACTGTTAACTCTACTTCTACTTCTAACGACAACTTAGAACTGGCTCGTCAAGTAATCGAATCCCTCCAGCTTGCTGAGTTAGACAACTTCTTTCAAGATCCTTGCTCCCCAACAGCCGATCTTGCCGTAACTATTGATGATTTAGACCCTCAAGCAGCAGTCATTTATCCAATTGTCTTAAGCGATCGCCTAGAGGTAATTCTCTCCATGGCAGGTAAGCCTTTAAAACACTTTACACGAAATATTTCGGCAACAGAGGTTGATCGCACCCTCGACGCTCTATACGACAGTCTTTATAACCAAAGCATTGATAATTCGGCAGTCAATATTTTTAGCACTACTCCTCTTAACCCTCAAGAAGTAACTGAAAATACTCAAGCTCTATTACCCAATCTCCGAGAAATATATCGGTGGTTGATTGAACCTCTAGAAACTGAATTAACCACCAATCAAATTGAAACGCTGGTCTTTATCCTCAGTGGCAAATTACAAAATGTGCCAATGGCAGCACTTTATGACGGCAAGCAGTATCTCTTAGAAAAGCATAGCGTGGCTTTAGCCCCTAGTTTACAATTACTCAACACCAAAGCAAAACCAAGAGACGAGCTGAAAGTACTAGCAGCAGGATTAAGCCAGCAAGTCGAAATCAAAGGAGAAATCTTTCCCGCATTAAACAATGTTCCCGCCGAACTTAAGCAAATTAAAACAGTTTTTCCGCGATCGCAACAGCTATTAAATCGAGACTTTACTGTTAAGAATATCGAACAACAACTTCAAGCTGGTTTTCCCATCATTCATTTAGCTACCCACGGAGTATTCAGCTCCGATCCTCGGCAAACTTTTATTGTTACTGGCGATCGCCATATTATCGATCTTAATGATCTGAGTACTTTGCTCAGTTCTAGTAACACCAGACCTGAGTTAATTGTCCTTAGTGCCTGCAATACGGCGACAGGAGATGAACGAGCCGTCTTAGGATTAGCAGGGGTAGCAGTACGTTCTGGCAGCAGCACCGTGGCATCTTTGTGGTCAGTGGAAGATGATTCCACCAGTAAGTTGATGAGCCAGTTTTATCGTGAGTTAGAAAATCCCGCCACGCAAAAAGTTGATGCCCTACAACAAGCCCAGTTATCTTTGATCAAATCTTTACGCGCCAATCCACCCCTGCCAGAACTTAAACAGCTTCCTCCTCATCCTTATTATTGGGCTGCTTACGTTTTGCTGGGCAACTGGCAGTAGTTATAAGCTATAAGCTATAAGCTATAAGCTATAAGACTTTTGCTAAATAATCTTGGGCAATCTTGACAATTCGAGCGGATGCTTGACCATCACCAAAAGGATTAATCGCCGTTGCCATTTGATTATAGAGATTTTCGTTTTCCAGTAACTCAGCGGTGGCATTAACGATAGTTTGAGGATTAGTGCCAATCAGCTTGGCTGTACCTGCTTGAACTGCTTCTGGTCTTTCTGTAGTTTCTCTTAGCACCAACACAGGTTTGCCTAAACTGGGTGCTTCTTCCTGTAGTCCGCCTGAATCGGTTAACAACAAATGACAGCGAGCGATCGCGCCAACCAGTTCGCTATAGTCTAATGGTTCTGTCAGAAATACTCTCGGGCGATCGCCTAATGCTGCTTTAA
>JBDKJC010000575.1:0-3462 GCA_039796815.1 Cyanobacteriota bacterium
TAAAAGGCTGCTGATACTGAAATATTACCCGTACCTAGTTTGCCTAATTGACGACCAGTAAGCGCGTAGGTAATCCAGTTGATTAATGGCAACCCACCTAGCAAAGGACATGCAATAAATACCGTTAGAGAACCCCAAATTGGTGTCAGGTTCATGAATCTCTTTTTATAACTATTTAATTAAAAACACTTCGCAAAATTTGTCAGGCTAATGGTTTCATTGACTTATTGTACCCACCTTTTATTTCTCTGGTGACATGAAATAAATCTTGATTTGCCCTTAGTCTCATCTAGCTAACGATTGAGCAGTGCTAAGTTTCCTGAAGAGCGATAAAAGACATGAGGCAGAGGCTGTTTAACTCGTTAGAGGAAGCTATTGTTCCAGTTGTTTGCAGAAATTTTCTTCAGGATAATCTGCGAGGAAAAAACACTAAAATGCTTAAAGACGAATTTTAAAATGAGAATTATGAATCCCGATCGAGTAAACTGCGCAGAAGATTGCGCTCAAGGCTGCATTTTAGGCGATCGCTGTCCAAATAAAGAGTATCAAAACGAGGCTTCTAATTTTATTAAAGATACTTCCCTAGACAAAATGCTAGAAATAGCGGAAATAGCCAAAATGAAAAAAATGTCAGAACCGCCAAAGTGGGTCATTCCCGACGAAATTTAAGCTAAAATTCAATTAATATGAAAGGGCGAACGACGACGCGAAGCTTATGCGAAGCGGTATCCTTTAGGGCGTTCGCCCCTACTATGTAACCATTTACATTTCAGGTTGTTTTTTGTGCCATTCTGTCGCCTGTTCATAGGCATGAGCGGTATGAAACAAGATATCTTCCCGCAGCACATTACTAATTAGCTGCAAGCCGATAGGTAAACCCTGGGAATCAAAGCCACAGGGAATACTAATTCCTGGTAAACCCGCTAGATTAACGGGAATAGTCATTAAGTCTAAAAGATACATACTCAAAGGATCTGTAGTTTTGTCTCCTGCTTTAAAAGCTGTAGTCGGTGCAGTAGGAGAGACTAAAACATCCACCTCTGCAAAAGCACGCTCAAAGTCTTGTTTGATCAGAGTACGAACTTGTTGAGCTTTGAGATAATAAGCATCGTAATAACCTGCCGATAAAGTGTACGTGCCAATCATAATTCGCCGCTTAACTTCTGCACCAAATCCAGCCGCACGAGTATTTGTGTACATCTCCAGCAGATTATCTGATTCTTGACGCAAACCATATCTAACCGCATCATAACGAGCTAGATTAGCCGAGGCTTCTGAAGGGGCAATAATATAATAGGCTGCTATCCCGTAGCGGAAACGAGGGCAAGAAATTTCTTTAACTTCTGCGCCTAATTCAGTTAAAGTAGCGATCGCTTTTTGGATTTTTTCGGCTACCGTAGGATCTAATCCGTCTCCAAAGGTTTCTTTGATAATTCCTACTTTTAATCCTGGTTTGAGTTTGGGTTGTAGATATTGGGTATAGTCGGGGATATCTACTTTTAAGCTAGTAGAATCGTTGGGATCGTAGCCAGCAATTTCCTTTAATAAAATCGCTGAATCTTCGACAGTGCGAGCAAAAGGGCCAATTTGATCCAAAGATGAACCAAAAGCTACCAAACCAAAACGGGAAACCAAACCGTAGGTAGGCTTCATTCCTACTACGCCACACAAAGAGGCTGGTTGACGAATCGATCCTCCCGTATCTGAACCCAAAGACACTACACATTCGCCTGCGGCTACGGCGGCAGCCGAACCACCAGAAGAACCACCTGGTACTCGTTCTAAATCCCAAGGGTTTGCTGTAGTTTGGAAACTAGAGTTTTCAGTCGAACCTCCCATGGCAAACTCATCCAAATTGGTTTTGCCAACTAATACCGCACCTGCGTCTTTTAACTTCTGCGTCACGGTAGATTCATAAGGAGGCACAAAATTAGCCAAAATTTGTGAGGCGCAGGTGGTTTTAATTCCTTTGGTACATATATTGTCTTTTATTCCTACGGGAATACCTTCGAGTATGCCAATAGTTTCCCCTGCTGCAATCTTATCGTCTACTGCTTTAGCGGTGGCTAGTGCTGATTCGGTAGTTACCGCCAGAAACGCCTTAACTTTTGGTTCTACTGCTTCGATCTGTTTTAAAGTAGCCTGGGCAATTTCTACTGCCGAACGTTCTTTGTTAACTAACTGCTGATGTAACTCTTTTATACTTCCTTGGTACATCAAATTACCCTTCTTTTATACCTACTAAGATTTAGTTGTTTTACCTTTTTCTGGTCACTCTTGGCAACTAATAATTTTTAATAATTTACCAAAAATTCAGAATTAATCATATTTATCATCACTTTACTATCTTCTGGAAAGCCATAGTAAATTACAGATTACTCGGCAACGAGATATTTCATACAAGCCAAAAACTAAAAATCACTAAATTAGCTGGGGATTAGCTCATATTAAACTCATAAGCAAAAAATTTATTTAATTGGATAGATACAGACTAAAAATAAAATCTGTTATTACTTTAATAATTGATACTTATGACCTGTGATTTTCTCAATTGTCTCAGTATACATGAGGCAGGTTGGCACTGCTCAGAGGCTATTTATAAATAAATACATCCATCAACAAAATACCTAATTTCTTTGCTTCTCTGCGTGAATTGGAGATAGCTATTTTGTCTTGGTTAGTTAGATCGCAGTAATTAAATTTTTGTAGTCTCAATTTTAAGATGAAAATAGCAGTTTTGGCTCACCGTAGATTTCCGATTAAACAGCCTTTTATGGGGGGAATAGAGCGTTTTACTTATTCAATAGTAAAAGGACTAAAACAAAAGGGTTGTCAAGTTACTATGTTTGCTCATCCTGATAGCGATCGCAATCTCAACCTCTCTTTAGAACCAATTATAGATACTTCTTTTTGCCACAATCATAACGAGGAGTCTCACGAAGCTTATCTCAATATCATGGATTACTTGAGTACAGCAGATTTTGATTTAGTACACGACAATTCTTTAAATTACTTTCCGATTATTTTAGAGGATAAACTCAAAGCACCTTTGGTTACTACCCTTCATACACCTCCCTTCCCACATCTCAGCAGTGCAATACGACATCGAGAGCGACAGCAGCGGGGTCATTATATTTCAGTATCCAAATTTAATAGTAAACTTTGGGGTTTAAATCGCGATCGCTTGGAGACAATTCATAACGGTGTAGATACTCGAATATTTACCTATACTCCTTTTTATTATCGTAACTGTGCTGTATGGACAGGTAGAATTATTCCTGAAAAGGGAACTCACTTGGCTATCGAGGCGGCTAAAAAAGCTAAAATTCACCTCATCATAGCAGGGCCCATAGTCGATCGCCAGTATTTTGAATCTCAAATTGAGCCTCATCTCGGTAAAGGAGTTGAGTACGTCGGACATTTGGCACAAACTCAATTAGTCAAGCTATTACAGTCTGCTGC
>JBDKJC010000576.1:0-3452 GCA_039796815.1 Cyanobacteriota bacterium
AATAAACATAAAACAAGGAAAAAAACAATGGACAATGGTACTATATTCAAGACCAATACTGCAATGCGATCGTTTAGTTGCGTTACCCCTCCATCGCGAACACTAGACCTCTTGCATGAATCAGGCGATCGCACTCCCAGGATAACAGTAATGCACTCCACAGGCTGTTCGGATAATCAATCCTCACGTCCCCATGCACATTCTTTTTTTGAGCTATTTTTTGTTGAAGAGGGTGAAGGCTGGTACTCGATCGGCGATCGCCAAGTTTGGGCAAAATCTGGCGATCTGTTTTTAATTGCACCTGGTGAGGTTCACGATCCTAGCGGTCTCGATCGCGCTACTAAATGGATTGTTGGCTTTGAAGCTGAGGCATTTAATCCATCATATATTGATGCGAATATATTTTTAATGCTCCCTAGTCGAGTAATGGAGTCGTTTCTGCCAGTCAATAATCTTGAACTTAAACACTTGTCGATTCCCGCACCAGAGCGATCGCGATGGCTAGCACTCCTCAAACAGTTAAGAGACGAACTTGGCAATCAAGAACCTAGTTTTATCGAGGCAGCGCGTGCGCTGTTGATGCTATTACTCATCGAAACCTCTAGATTCACTGAGCTTTGCTCACCTCAGCGATCGAGCAAAAGAAGTTCCCCGATAGTAGAGAAGGTATTGTACTTCATCGCGATTAATTACCCTAATTCTATTGGTTTACAAGAAGTCGCTAAAGAAGTTAATCTTTCTCCTGCTTATCTAACGGATCTCATTCGGCGAGAAACGGGAAAGACTGTAGGAAACTGGATTGTCGAGCGTCGTATGACAGAAGCACGGCACTTACTGTTGGAAACCGATCGCCCTGTGAATCAAATTGCGGAGTCAGTAGGCTATTTCGATTCAAGCTATTTCATTCGTCTATTTCGTCGGCTTAACGGTACAACTCCTCAAGCTTGGAGGCTTCTTTATCGTAACTAATCGGTACATTTCCCACTGTTAATGCTTTCTCAGGTTTATCTATCCAAGTTTGATAAGTAACACCGAAAAAATAACCGATTGAATCGAAAGATTTTCCCTTGATTGTAAAAGACAAATTTTTTAGACTAAAAACAAACAATTTGGATTAAATAAGTCAATAAAATAAATCAATAAATTGTCTACAAGTTTAAAGATCAAAACGCTTTTGTGACAATTTCTAGATTACCAATTAATTGTTAATAGCTGTAGGAATTCAACATTAAGTTGAGCAGATTTTGGCTGAGTTTAAATAGACAATTAGTCGAAAGTTCAACCATAAGTTCAAGAAGTATCTAACAAAATAAAATCTATGAGACAATTTACTCAAAGTATGACACTGATGGGTTATGTGTCGGAAATTAAAGAGCAGGAATCTGCCTTTAGTATCAAATGCCGTAGTGGCGATGAATTATTAATCCATGTTACTAGAGAAACTCGATTTCAGGCTATGCAAAATTTGGACGGAATAGATCGAGATCGCTATCCAAATCCTGAAGATTTTACGCAAAACCCATCACAATTAGTCAAAAAATATATTCATGGCGATCGCTTGATTGCAGTAGAAGGGGTTTATTTAGAAGATGGTGACAATCGTCGCGTAGATGCGCTGACTGTTCATTTATTGCAAGCATTTGATGGAGAATTTTTGTTCGAGCAAACACACTGGTGGTTGACACAAATTGCTCGACTATCCGATACCTGGCTTGGCTTTCTCTTTCCTAATAAAGTCACCTACGAAATTGATGATTTTCGACTCTATCAGACCAACTTAAACATCATTGGTCTGCGCACGGATGATAAGATCCAGGAAAGTTCGACTCTATCTCGGTTAATCTATGGATTATCTTCAGCTTACTTACTAACTGGTTCTGAAAGTTATCTATCAGCTGCTCGTGCAGGAGTTCAATATCAAAGAGAAACTTTTCGTGCCTTAACTAGCGATGGCAAACATTGCTTTTGGGCATCTGGGAAACGCAGAACCGAGTATAGCTATCAACTATACATGACTTCCCAAAATGACGACGATCGCGGCACAATTCCCCTTTACGAACAAATATATGCATTGGCTGGACTCGCCCAATACTATCGCATTACCCTCGATTGGGAAGTCTTTGATGATATCGTGCGCACAATTCGTACCTTTAATGAATACTATCTCGATCTTGAGTCGAAATATGGCAAGGATGCTTTTGGCGATTACTTTTCCCATCTCGATTATGCAACCTTAAGTTGGGATAGTGAGGCTTTGGGCGATAATCAAGCCAGAAAGAATTGGAACTCGATCGGCGACCATATTCCAGCTTATTTAGTCAATCTCATGTTAGCTCTTGAGCCATTGCCAAAAGCTAGTAGTAACTATGAAGAAATTCAGAAGTTTTTAAATATCTGCAAAAAAATTCTCCATACTACCAGCACAATTATCATCGAGCAATTTCCCGATCCCGACGAGAATGTACCATTTGTGAACGAAAGATTTTCGCGCAACTGGCAGCCTGACCATGATTGGCGCTGGCAAAGAAATCGTGCTGTAGTCGGACACAACCTTAAGATTGCCTGGAACTTGACTCGTGTCGCCAATTACTATTACTTTGCGGCTGACAAAATTGCAGATGAGGACTGTGAAGAAGCAGCGGAGTCTAAAAAGTTAGCCGATGACCTGATGAAGTTGGCAGACAAATTAGGCAAGACGATGGCAAATCTTGGTGTAGACCTATTTCGAGGTGGTATATTTGATACTTTGGAACGAAATCCCAATAACGGTTTCCCCATCGAATTTCCTTGGAGCAATACCAAAGACTTTTGGCAACAAGAACAAGCTCTTTTAGCCTACTTAATTTTGCATGGTTGCAGTAATGAAAGTGAAGAGCAAAAGCAAGAGTATTTGAAACTCGCTCAGGAGACGGCTGCTTTTTGGAATTTATTCTTTCTCGACCAAAATACCAAAGGGATCTTTTTCCGCGTTACCGAAAGTGGAATGCCAGTAATTGAAGGTAGCTATGGCAATAAAGGCGGTCATGCCATCTCGGGCTATCATGCTTTCGAGCTTAATTATTTAGCGCATATTTATATTAGCTCTTACGTGACGAAGCAACCCTTCTGCCTGTACTTCAAACCAAATAAAAATTGTCGTCAGCGTTCTATTAATGTCTTACCTGATTTTGTTAGACCCAATAGCTTATACGTCAGTCGCATCAACATTGATGGTAGCGAGCGCGATGATATCGATCCAGATAACTTCCGAATTACCTTGAGCGAAAAAGAACTCCAACTAGGTTCAGAAGCAGAAATTGTTGTCGAACTGAAGCCTTTGTCTGAGTGTAGCGAAGCTCTGTAAACGTTGAGGAGAAAAAAATGGCTACCCAAATATTAGCAGGGAAGAAAATCGCTGTACTCGTCGAGACTGAATTTATTCCCGAAGAAATTAAAGCATATCAAACACGCTT
>JBDKJC010000577.1:0-3448 GCA_039796815.1 Cyanobacteriota bacterium
ATATCTGCAATTAAAAGATTAGGGTGAGATTGGATATACTCTAAGTAACTACTTGCCAGTTGATCTAAAGCCTTAATACTTCTGGCCGATAAAGTAAAAAGATATAAATCTCTCTCCCCATTTCCCAACTTCCCTATCTCCCCATCATTTTCAACCAAGCTATCAGCTTCCTGCACAATCAAATGAGCATTAGTACCACTAAAGCCGAAAGAACTGACTCCAGCAAGACGGGGTTGTGCTGTTTGATGCCAGGCGATCGCTTGGTCGGGTAATTTAAACGGCGATTTTTGCCACTCTACTTTACTATTAGGCTGTTTAAGATGTAAATTAGCTGGAATTGCTTGCTTTTCCAAGGCTAAAACAGTTTTAATTAAACTTGCTATTCCTGATGCTGATTCTAAGTGACCAATATTAGTTTTAACCGCACCTAAAATTAATTCTTCATTGTCTGGAAACACCTGAGTTAGGGCTTCAAGTTCGATCGCGTCACCTAGAGATGTTCCTGTACCATGAGTTTCGAGATAACTAACCTGACTTGCTTTAACTTTACTGTTAACTAAAGCCTGCTGGATTACTGCTTGTTGAGACAAACTACTCGGGGTAGTAATACTGCTAGTGCGTCCATCTTGATTGCTTGCCGAACCTAATAAGATAGCTCTAATATTATCTCGATCGGCGATCGCATCACTTAATCTTTTTAAAACTACTATCCCACAGCCTTCTGATCTGACAAAACCATTCGCACTCTCATCAAAAGTTTTACATCTGCCATCAGGAGACAGCATCTTAGCTTGGGCAAAATTAATACTTACCTTGGGAGAAATCAGACGGTTAACCCCTCCTGCTAATGCCATATGACATTCGCGATCGCGTAAACTTTTAATAGCCAAATGTACTGCTACTAAAGATGATGAACAAGCCGTATCCAAAGAAATACTAGAGCCTGTAAAATTAAAAAAGTGAGATATCCTTCCCGATGCCAAACTGTGAGTATTTCCAGTAGTGAGATAAGCATCAATTTCAGCGTTATGTCTGCTTAACAGTTGATGCCAATAGTCCACCGCAGCAATTCCCACAAACACCCCTGTCTGACTACCTTGAACTTGCTCTGGGTTAATAGCAGCATTTTCCAAAGCCTCCCAACTCACCTCTAGCAACAATCTTTGCTGGGGATCGATACTCACTGCTTCTTTCGGGGCAATCCGAAAAAAACTTGGATCAAACTCTTTCAAATAAGGCACAAATCCGCCGTAGGTAGTGTAAATCTTTTCAGAGGTATTTGTTCCCAGATTGTAATCTTGCTCTTTCCAGCGATCGTCAGGAACAGTTGTAATCGCATCTTTTCCCTCTCGTAATAGCTGCCAAAATTCCTCTGGATTATTAGCCCCAGGAAACCGACAACTCATCCCCACCACAGCAATTGGTTCATGTTTAGCACTTTCTAGAGCATCTAACTTGCTTTGCATTTGTCTCAAGGCGAGTAATGCTTTTTTCGTGGGAGATAATTCCATACTTTGAGGAATAAAGCTTTGCTCATTCCAGTTAAAATTGCCAGTAAAATTGTAACAGTGACAAGCTTAAATGATCGCTACGGGAGACATGAAAAATGATTGCGCCACAAATTAAACCTTTAAGTTTTGAGGAATTCCTCGAATGGTATCCCAATGACGAACAACGTTACGAATTAATTGAAGGTCTAATTGTTGAGATGTTACCCACTGGTTCTCATGAAGATATTGCTGGTTTTTTAGTCGCTGAATTAAACTTAGAAATTCGTCGGCAAAATCTACCCTATTCCATTCCCAAAAATTGCTTAATTAAACCTCTTGCACCTCGTTCTGGATATCTACCTGATGTAGCAGTAATCAACCGAGAATATCTTAAAAATGAACTTCTGTGGCAAAAATCATCAGTTATTCAAGATAGTCAAACTGTTCCTTTGGTAATTGAAGTGGTGAGTACTAACTGGCGAGACGATTATGGGCATAAGTTTGTGGAATACGAAGCTATGGGAATTGCTGAATATTGGATTGTAGATTATCGAGCTTTGGGTGCAGTGCGCTACATTGGTAAACCCAAACAACCTACTGTTACTATTTGCAAGTTAGTTGAAGGGGAATATCAGATGGAAAAATTTGTTCAAGGCGATCGCTTGAAATCTAGTGTTTTTACAGAATTGGAGTTAACTGCTGAAGCAATTTTTAGTGCTACTTCAATTACTTAATCTAATACAGTACGTCTCTCTATAGCTTTACTGGTAAATCAGATAAATCAATCCTTAACTAAATAAGTCAGAAGCAGACGAAAAACTTCCTGCTCAAATTCCTCATTGTTCATATAGCTTGGCTCTTCAATTACCGCTGCATGACACAAAGATTCTACTGTATGACTGAAGATAAATACAGTCATTTCTAGGTTTTGAGGTTTAAGGCGATCGCTCCATCTCGCAAAATATTTCAACAGCATGTTAGTAATGCGATCGTCCATTTTTTGAGCTTCGTCTAGTCTTCCTGAACGGGGTATCTCTTCATTTAAAACCTGATGTAGTTTGGGGTTGATGGCATGAGCAGCAATTACAGCCTTCACTAGTTGGGGAATTGCTTCTTCTAAAGGAGTATCAAATAAATGACTTAGCTTGGATTCTACTAACTCCACCATTTCATCGCCGTGCTGCTGAATCAATGCAGCCATTAATGATTCTTTATTGGGGAAGTATTGATACAACGAGCCAATACTAACACCCGCTAATTCTGCAATCTGATTGGTGTTGGTTTTGCTGTAGCCTTGTTCCGTCAAAATGTGAGCAGTCGCCTCCAAAATTGCTTCCACAGTCATGCGAGAACGATCCTGTTGTGGTTGTTTGCGAGGTTTGACAGAACTTTTAGGTGACATGAAATTGACTAAATTAAAAGCGAGTTGTTAACACGAGTAATTACTCATATCATATAAGTAATTACTCACATTTTAGCAGAGGATTATGAATTCATCTAAATATCGTGTGTTTGTCTGTACGAAGAAACGTTCTCCTGGCGATCCAGAAGGTTGCTGTTGTCATGCAGGAGCGTTAAATATTTATCAAACATTTCAAGCTGAAGTTGAACGTTGGCAATTAAGCGATTACGCTCCGCGTACCCTTACGGATCGCGTTGAAGTTCGGCAATCTGGATGTTTGGATCACTGCCAAGCAGGCGCAGTGGCGATGGTTTATCAGACTCAAGGGAAAAATTTTGATTGGTTGCCGACCAAGCTACGGATCAAGCTTCAGAAGATCCTGTTCCCCAATCGTGTTTTATATGGTCACTTGACTAGTTTCGATGTCAAAGCGATCGCCCAGAGCCATTTAATCAATGGACAAATATTCAAAAAACGCCAGATTTCTACTACCAAATAAATTACAAAATCAAGAGGAGATCGATCATGCAAACCACCACCAAAGAGCTAAAACAAA
>JBDKJC010000578.1:0-3446 GCA_039796815.1 Cyanobacteriota bacterium
ACTACTGGGATTAACTTTGAGGTAATATTCTAGATCGAGAATTGCTTCAGACCAACGATTAAGCTGATAATATAGTAAACCGCGATCGCGAATCTCTGCCGTTTTTTCAGGCTCAAGTTTGAGAATGGCACTCATAGTTGATAAAGCCTTGTCTATTTCTCGGCGATGTAGATAGATGAATTTTAAATTGTTGAGCATTCTCGATAAGATTTGCTTGTTACTCACGGGTGCTAACCAGTTACGATCGAGTTGAAATTTGGACTGATAAGTTTCTGCTAATCTTTGCTCACAGTCAGCTTCAAACAGAATCTCACCACGGTTAAAAGGGTCGACAAAAATTTCGGCATTTTCAAATTCAGGACGAATCAGGAAATGTCCAGGTAAACCGACACCCTGCATGGGAAAATTTAACCGTTTAGCGATCGCTAAATAGACTACAGATAGGCTGATGGGAATTCCTAGTTTACGTTCGAGTACCCGATGTAGGAAGCTATTATCAGGATCGTAATAGTTTTTTTTATTCCCTTTCAAACCCCAAGTATCAAATAAATAGCGATTGATAGTTTGAATCACTTTTAAAGGATAACGTTCGGCAGGAAGCTGTACTTCAATTTCAGCTGCGATCGTATCTAAAACTTTTAAATATTCTTGAGGTCTTAAATCAGTATATTCGGCTTGAGCAAAATACAAAGATGCTTTAGTTAAATCTATTTTTGGCTGGCTTACTTCTCGATAGAAATTATGCCATCGTAATTGATTATCCATTTAGGTTAATAAATAGCTTCTATATTTCATTGTGATCATCATAATATTTTTTATGTAAATATACCGAGTAGCAATCAGTAATTATTTCTTTACAAAATTGACTAATTTACTTCACAAATGTGTCACAAAAATATAGGCTTCTTGTAGTAAATAGTTGATAGGGTCGTTCCATGGAACGACCGTACGTAGGTAGTAGTAAAAAAACGTCCTAACATTGTCTAATATCGCAATAGATGGATCTAAGCTTGTTTAATCGACAAACCAACCCGCTTTAATTTTTCATTGACTTCTAGTACTTTGACCTTAATTACCTGACCAACTTTGACTACTTCATTGGGATCGCTGACAAAGCGATCGCATAGTTGAGAAATATGCACTAAACCATCTTGATGAACACCGATATCAACAAATGCGCCAAAGTTAACCACATTAGTCACAACTCCTTCTAGCAACATGCCCTCTCGTAAATCGCTAATTTCGGCGACACCTTCTTGAAAAGTGGCGTATTGAAACTGTTCTCGTGGATCTCGTCCTGGCTTTTCTAATTCAGCGATCGCATCTCGTAGAGTAGGCAAACCCACACCGTCCGTGATAAATTCTTGGAGATTGAGGTTTTCAAGGCGATCGCTAGCTTGAGTAATTCCCTCTAAAGATACACCCAGGGTATTGGCTATTTGCTCAATTACATGATAACTTTCAGGGTGGACTGCTGTATTATCCAAGGGATTATTACCGTTACGAATGCGCAGAAATCCCGCAGCTTGTTCGTAAGTTTTTTTCCCCAACTTAGCTACTTTCAGCAATTGTTGGCGATTATTAAAAGCTCCATTTTCGTTACGATATTCGACAATATTATTCGCAATTGTTCCTGAAATTCCTGAGACAAAAGTCAGCAACTCTTTAGATGCTGTATTGAGATCGACTCCCACATAATTAACGCAACTTTCTACAGTTTCCTCTAGTTTTTGTTTCAACAGCTTTTGATTTACATCATGCTGATATTGACCTACACCAATAGATTTGGGGTCTATTTTAACCAATTCAGCTAAAGGATCTTGTAATCTTCTACCAATACTAACTGCACCCCTTACAGTAAGGTCTAAATTGGGAAATTCTTCGCGAGCTACATCACTAGCAGAATAGATCGACGCGCCCGATTCATTAACAATTACTTTAGTTGGTTTTTGCTCTATTTCGCGCAAAACTTCACTCACAAATTGATCTGTTTCCCGCGAAGCAGTACCGTTACCGATCGCAATTAATTCAATCTGATATTGACTAATTAAATCCTTAATTGTTTGCGTCGCCTGCTTTCTTTTGCTTTCTCCTGTATGAGGGAAAATTGCTTGATATTGCAAATACTTGCCTGTATCTGACAACACCACCACCTTACACCCTGTCCGAAAGCCTGGGTCGATTGCTAGGGTGGGTTTTCTCCCCGCAGGAGCAGCTAGTAAAAGATTACGCAAATTAGCTTCAAAGGTTTGAATTGATTCTAGGTCGGCATATTCCTGGCGATCGCTTCTCACTTCTCGAATTAAAGAAGGTTTTAATAAGCGATTAAATGCATCTTTGAGCATTGTTTGGTAAAATGCTTTTAGAGTTGGGTTTCTCGTGCTAATTTCTTGCTTTTCCAGATAACCTAATATTTCAGACTCATCAAAAGTAATATCGATACTTAAAATACCTTCAGTCTCACCCCGATATAAAGCTAAGAGATTATGAGGCGGAATCTTACTCACTCCATAGCTATAGTTGCGATACATTTCATATTTAGTAGTCCCTTCAGGATAATCACCTTTAATTTGCGAGGTAAATACACCTTTTTTAAACAAATATTCGCGTAAATAAGCTCTAATATCAGCATTATCTGCTACCTGCTCGGCTAAAATATCTGCTACTCCTGCTAACACCTGTTCTGTCGTCTCCAGTTCTTTTTCCGTAGCCAAATACTTACCTGCTTCGGCAGCCAAAGATATCTGGGATACTTGAGGCTTATTATGGAGCGAGATCCAGTCTGCTAGAGGTTCTAATCCTTTTTCTTTAGCGATCGTCGCTCTGGTACGCCTCTTCGGCTTATAGGGAAGATATAAATCCTCTAATTCAGTTCGATTAAAACAGACCACTATTTTTGCCTTGAGTTCGGTAGTTAACTTACCCTGAGAATCGATCTCCTCAATAACTTTCGCTTTACGCTTAATCAGTTCATCTAGATAGGTATAGCGTTCAAAAATATGCCGTAGCTCTACTTCATCCAGTGAACCTGTTTGTTCCTTTCGATAGCGGGCAATAAATGGTACTGTTCCCCCTTCTAGCCAGAGATCTAGAGCATTGTTGATATTGCGGGGAGATAACGCAAACTCTTGAGCGATCAGTTGTCGAATGTCAGTCATAGAAGATTAAAATACACCGCAAGGAACAAAATTTGATTATATATATTTCTCTTCTAAGAGTGCGAGGAAATTTAATCGCGTTTCGTCTCAATAACAAGTAATACCAATTTAAAAGAACATGACAGGCTGTTCAGCATATCCCAAGAGTTTCAAAGGTGATTCTTATTTAAAATTGTTGATGACTGATTATTCCAGCATTAAGGCTCGATAACCTGCTTGTACAAAATGGCGATCTGCTGTGAGAGCATCAGTTAAATTTTGGTCTTGCATAACTACAAAAGAAATACA
>JBDKJC010000579.1:0-3437 GCA_039796815.1 Cyanobacteriota bacterium
TTAATTACAACGTTGAAAGCACTTCGGCGCACTATTTACTCAAGGCTGGCTTTAGTTTGTCGTTAATCTCGATTAATCTTCAACAAATTCTGTTTGAATCCCAAAAAGCCTGGTCTACCTGGGGAAGCAAAGGATTAGCTTCTTGTTCGCCCCATCACGCGCCTCTACTCCATCGCGGTCAAGATTTACAGCAGCAGTTGCCAGACTTTATTGTTGCTAATATGTCTCGCTTATTAAATGGCAAACAAACCCTGAGAGATTTAGCACTCAAGATGGATAAAAATGTTCTAGAGTTAACCTGTGGCATCATTCCCTATTTTTTCAAAGGTTATTTACGGCTCTTGGAAATTGCCGATCTGTCTGATGCTCAAGCAATGAAATAAGGTTGAAGCTTCATCAACCAAGAACTTTAACAAAGACCTAATATATTTAAATTAATAAACCTGAGATAATATCTTTAGGAAAATATTAGCCTCAGCTTTATCTTGCCAACTTACATAGATATGATTTTTTTGGCTCAGTTTCAATCTCCTGGCCCGATTATTTTTGAGTTAGGTCCAATTGTACTTCGTTGGTATGGTTTGTTGATCGCGATCGCGGTGTTAATCGGAGTGACTTTAGCTCAATATCTAGCTAAGGCTCGTCGGGTAGATCCAGACCTTTTAGGCGACTTGGCGATTTGGTTAGTTATTGGTGCTATTCCCTGCGCTCGACTTTATTATGTGATTTTTCAATGGCAACAGTATGCCCAGCGTCCCTGGTGGCATATGTTGGCGGTGTGGGAAGGTGGCATTGCGATCCACGGCGCACTTATTGGTGGGACGATCGCCACAATTATTTTTGCCCGTCTCAATCAGATTTCTGTGTGGCAGCTATTAGATTTAGTTGCGCCCTCGGTTATTTTGGGTCAAGCTATTGGACGCTGGGGTAATTTCTTTAACTCTGAGGCTTTTGGCAAACCTACAGATCTGCCTTGGAAATTATATATTGCTCCTCAATACCGTCCTTTAGAGCTAATTGACCGTGAATTTTTTCATCCAACTTTTCTTTATGAATCCTTGTGGAATCTGGGGATATTTGCCTTACTGATCTGGCTCTTTTTTTGGGGTTTAACCAGAGCTAATCGGCTCAAAACTGGTACGATCGCTGCGGTATATTTAATCGGCTATAGTCTGGGTCGAGTCTGGATTGAATGGTTACGTACCGATAGTCTGATGATTGGACCTTTAAAGATGGCTCAGGTGATTAGTTTGAGTGCGATCGCTTTGGGTCTTTTCATACTTGTCTGGTTGTATCGGTTAAGAAAACCCTTGCCTGATGTTGTTGCCGACTCAGATACCCAAAAATCAGCTAACTACAGACCATAAGACCATAACTCATTAAATATTGCTTAATGAACTTAACTCCAATTACTTTAAAACCTGCGGTCTATATTATTGGTGCTGGGCCAGGAGATCCAGAATTACTGACCATTAAGGCATACAAAATTCTAATTCAGGCCGATGTAATTCTCTATGCTGATTCATTAGTACCCAAGCAGATTCTAGAGGATGTTCGCAGTGATGCCGAACTGGTGGCAACGGGTAGTAAAACCCTAGAGCAAATCATTCCTCTGGCAATTGAGCGAGTCAGACAGGGTAAATCAGTTGTGCGTTTACATTCGGGGGATTTAACTTTATATAGTGCGATCGCCGAACAGATGCAAGCTTTTAATGAAGCAGATATTACCTTTGAATTGATTCCTGGAATCAGTGCTTTTCAGGCTGCTGCTGCCAAACTTAATACGGAGTTGACGATCCCAGAGCTAGTACAGACGATTATTCTTACCCGAGTAAGCGGGGAAGCATCTGCTGTCCCCGAACCTGAAGAATTAGCCTCTCTGGCTGCACACCAAGCTAGTTTATGTCTCTATCTAGCTGCCCGCCATATAGAAAAAGCACAGGCTCAGTTATTAGAACATTATCCCGCAGATACTCCCGTGGCAGTTTGCTATCGCGTAGGCTGGCAAGATGAACAAATTTGGGTCGTATCTCTAGCTAACATGACTGCGGTAACTAGGGAAAACAATTTAATCAGGACAACTCTATATTTAATTAGTCCTGCATTGCAAGAGGCCGTAACGACCCGTTCCCGTCTTTACCATCCCGAACACAATCATCTGTTTCGACCAGGAAAAAAGTCAAAATCAACAATAAATGGTCAAAATTAGCAAACAGACAGTATCAATGCAGACTCGCGACAACGTGAGGCTGGATGCAGATATTTATCGTCCTGATACCAAGGAAAAGCTGCCAATTCTGCTGATGCGTCAACCCTATGGTCGAGAAATCGCCTCAACGGTGGTTTATGCTCATCCCCGTTGGTATGCAGCCCAAGGATACATGGTCGTAATTCAAGACGTACGGGGTCGGGGTACATCACAAGGAGAGTTCGATCTGTTTACCCACGAACTTGCCGATGGCTTGGATACGATTAACTGGGTATCAAGCTTACCCTACAGTACGGGAAAAGTTGGGATGTATGGTTTTTCCTATCAGGGCATGACTCAACTGTATACCGCAGCCCATCAGCCAGCCTATTTAAAAGCGATCGCCCCAGCGATGGTTGCCTACGATCTATACAGCGATTGGGCTTATGAAAATGACGCTTTTTGTTTATGGGCTAATCTTGCCTGGGCAATTCAGCTAGAGGGGGAAACGGCGCGTCTTAAAGGAGATGAAGCAGCTTATTTAAAACTGAAAGCAGCATCCCATAATCTGCCCTTAAATGGCTCGATTGCTGCCAATCCTGAGTTAATGCAAGAATTAGCTCCAGATTCCTTTTATCATCAATGGTTGCATAATCCTGATGCTAGGGCTGAATATTGGCAAAAGCGATCGCCAAAATATCTTTTAGACCAGGTAGATCTGCCAATGCTTCATATTGGCGGATGGTTCGATCCCTATCTTCGGGGAACAATGAATCTTTATCAGGCAATGGTTGCTCAAGCTAACCAACCCCAACATCTCTTAATCGGGCCTTGGGCGCATCTTCCCTGGGGTAGTAAATTGGGTGCGGTAGACTATGGTGTGGAGGCGCAAAACCCAATTGACGAAATTCAAATTCGCTGGTTCGATCATTGGTTGAAAGACATTGATACAGGATTACTAGAAGAATCAACTATCTGTCTATTTGAGATGGGTAGCAATAGCTGGCGAGAGTTTAATGCTTTACCTAGCCAGCAAACCACTTTTTACCTAGCGAGTGATGGTTTAGCTAGTATCAGAGAAGATAGTGGGATGTTGTGGCAATATGAAGAAGTTATCGAGCCTTCTCCTCAAGAACTAATTGCTACCGATCTGGGCGAGACAGTGACGGAGTTTGACAATCATATAGATATTTTAGTTCACGATCCTTGGCGGCCAGTAACCGCATTAGGTGGACATGCTACCTATCCT
>JBDKJC010000580.1:0-3427 GCA_039796815.1 Cyanobacteriota bacterium
ATAATGAATTCTTCACGAGTTGTTTTCTGTGATTTTGATGGCACAATTACTACTAAAGAAACTTTTGTTAACATGGTAGAAAAATTTGCGCCTGAAGCATCTGCTCAAATTTTACCAGCAGTTTTTCGACGAGAAATTTCCCTTAAAGCATCAGTAGAAAAGATATTAAGCTCAATTCCTGCCCAAGATTATCCAGCTATAATTGAGTTTATTGCTCAACACCCAGTTCGTTCAGGACTCAGAGAATTTATAGAATTTCTTAATAATGCCACAATTCCTTTCGTGGTCATTTCAGGCGGACTAACAGGTATGGTTCAAGCAGTATTAGAACATCAGCAGTTGATGGATGGTGTTACAGCTATTTATGCAGGGGAAGTTGACACTACAGGCGATTTTTTGCAGCCTTATTGCGAGATTTCTAACGCTACGGAGTTTGTTGCTAAAGAAATCGTCATGGCGCAGTATTCAGCCCAAGAAAAAATAGCGATCGGCGATTCTGTAACAGATATTAACATGTCTCTAGCCGCAGATTTGGTGTTTGCTCGCGATCGCCTTAAGCAGTATTTGGATGCTGAAAATAAGCCTTATGTTCAGTGGCATGATTTTTGGGAAATTCGCGACTATTTAGCTGCTAGTTGGCAAGTCAATAAGTAAGTAGTAAACCATGATTTATGACTTGTCTAGACTTGTATTTACTAGCTGTTTCCAGTAATGTTATTAACTTGTAGATGTTAAGTTTAATCTCTGACATCTAAAAAATTAAACAGATTAAACTTTTCTGATGATTATGTTATCAGTGTGGCTTTTCTAAGCGTTTATCTACATCAAAATTATCTACTTAGCATCACTCAAGCTCCTTACTCTACCGTATCTGGCTGAGACATATTAACGATAGTTATCAAGCAGTAAGTATGGTGAAATATTATGACTAAATTTGTATTTATTACTGGCGGGGTAGTCTCAAGTATCGGTAAAGGGATCGTAGCAGCTAGTTTAGGTCGATTATTGAAATCGCGCAACTATTCCGTCTCGATTCTCAAGCTCGATCCCTACATCAACGTCGATCCAGGTACGATGAGTCCCTATCAACACGGCGAAGTTTTTGTGACTGACGATGGTGCGGAAACCGATCTCGACCTAGGGCATTATGAACGTTTTACGGATACTTCAATGTCCCGTCTCAATAGTGTTACCACAGGATCTATTTATCAAGCGGTAATTAACAAAGAAAGAAGAGGTGATTATGACGGGGGTACGGTTCAGGTAATTCCCCACATTACCAATGAAATTAAAGCCAGAATCCATCGAGTTGCCAGTAATACTGGCTCAGATGTAGTGCTGACAGAAATTGGCGGTACGGTGGGAGATATTGAATCTCTGCCTTTTATGGAAGCGATTCGTCAATTTCGTAAAGACGTGGGCAAAAACAATGTCGTTTATATGCACGTTACCCTCATTCCCTGGATTCCCGCTGCGGGAGAAATGAAAACCAAGCCGACTCAGCACTCAGTCAAAGAATTGCGTTCTATTGGGATTCAACCCGATGTTTTAGTTTGCCGTAGCGATCGCCCTTTATTTCCTGGAATTAAGGAAAAGATTGCCGAATTTTGCGATGTGGAAGTTAATTCTGTTGTTACTTCTCTCGATGCCAGTACGATTTATGAAGTGCCTCTTATTTTAGAACAGGAAGGGCTAGCCCAAAGAACTATCGAGTTACTACAGCTTGAACAGCGCGAACCAGACTTAAAAGACTGGCGTAATTTAGTCATTAAAATGAATTCTACCCGTACCCAAATTACAGTGGCGATTGTCGGTAAATACATCCGACTTAGCGATGCCTATTTATCGGTGGTAGAAGCATTAGGACATGGAGCAATTGAAGCAGACTGTGAGGTAAATTTGCGCTGGATCAGCGCCGAAGACATTGAAGCTCATGGTGCAGCTAAGTATCTACATGATGTCGGAGCTGTGATTGTCCCTGGTGGTTTTGGCATTCGCGGAGTAGACGGTAAGGTGGCAGCCATTGAATATGCCCGTTCCACTAATTTACCATTTTTAGGCTTGTGTCTGGGAATGCAGTGCTGTGTGATTGAGTGGGCGCGTAATGTAGCCAAATTAAACGATGCCAATAGCGCTGAATTTGACTTGGAAACATCTAATCCCGTGATCAATATTTTACCCGAACAACAAGACGTTATTGATTTAGGAGGTACTATGCGCCTGGGAACATATCCCTGTCGCTTAAAATCGAATACCCTGGCTCACTCTCTATATCAAAATGAGGTGATTTATGAACGTCATCGTCATCGATATGAGTTTAATAACGTTTATCGCAGCCTGTTGTTAGAAACTAACTACGAAATCAGCGGGACATCTCCTGATGGACGTTTGGTAGAAATAATTGAAATGCCAAATCATCCCTTCTTTATTGCGACTCAATTTCATCCAGAGTTTCGCTCTCGTCCTAATAATCCGCATCCACTGTTTTTAGGGTTAGTTCGAGCAGCTTTGAAAAGAAATAACATCTCAATTGAAGAACATAATTCTACTACCGCTTCAGTAAGCTAAATAATTGAATGTTTAATTTTTGTCACCAATTTCTTCAAACAAACCTCATACTTAAATCTAACCAAGGCGAGCGAGTAATTGGCGCGCTGCTAGAAATATAATTAATTCCAGTTTCGGCGATCGCGCGAATTGTCTCTAAAGTAATGTTTCCCGAGGCTTCTATCTTAACTCTTTTGCTGGTATTGCGAATTAGCTCTACAGCCTGAATCATTGTTTCTAAAGACATATTATCCAACATGATCGTATCGGCACCATGTTGTAAAGCTGTGGCTACTTCTTCCAAATTGCTTGTCTCTACCTCAATAGTCAAAGGATAAGGAATGTTGTTTCTCAAAAGGGCGATCGCTTTTTCTATTCCCCCCGCTGCTTTTATGTGGTTATCTTTAATCATCACCGCGTCATCCAATCCCATTCGATGATTTACTGCACCACCAACTCTTGTGGCATATTTTTCTAACAATCTTAAACCTGGCGTAGTTTTTCGAGTATCCACTAATTTAGTAGGTAAGTCACCAATTTCTTCCACATAACTACGAGTTGCCGTAGCAATTCCACTCAAACGCATTGCCAAATTAAGTGCCACCCTTTCTCCTGTTAGCAATGCTTCTCTACTTCCTTCAATACTGGCAATCTTCGTTCCTGACTGGCAATAATCTCCCTCTTGGACATTACAGGTAAATTGAACTTTCCGATCTAATAATTCAAAAACTCTAGCTGCGATCGGTAATCCTGCAATTACACCGTCTTCTTTCGCAATCCATACACCTTGATTAACTTCAATTTTGCCATCAAACAATCCTTGAGTAGTAAAATCTCCTCTGCCAATATCTTCTAATAGCCAATTTTCTAGTAGGCGATC
>JBDKJC010000581.1:0-3424 GCA_039796815.1 Cyanobacteriota bacterium
CATTGGGTGGTTTGAACATTGTTGTCTATTCATGTAAAAACCGCTGTAAATAATATTAAATGATTTACGTCTATAACGAGCTACAGTCAGGTTTTCGTTGGTTAAGGCAGTATAGTGGTGCAAATCCAAGTTTTGCTTGTGTTCTGGGTTTTACAGAGACAGGACTAATCCCAGGAATTTCCGCCGCAGGAGCAACACCACAAGCTCGAGAATATACAGCGATCGCTGATGCGGAATTTTTAGCCAAGGGAGTACAGTCAAGTTATCAGCACCCTTTACCAATTTTACAAGCAGGAATCTCTCCTACCTTTATTTCTCGCGCGGTGGTTGAAGCTTTAAATATTCCAACGTATATTTTCAACGCAGGTTTACCCCATCCCCCAACCGTAGATACAGTCGATCTTTCAGGAGTTGTGGCTCAATGTCTTTCTTCTGGTCAAGCGATGCCTTTACAAAAGGTGCAGCATTTATTTGCTCAGGGTTTAGAGTGGGGAGATAAACTAGCAAACACGGCTGATTATTTGATTATTGGAGAATGTGTCGTTGGCGGGACAACTACCGCCCTAGCTCTGTTAACCGCTTTAGGAATCGAAGCCCAAGGAATGGTTAACAGTAGTCATCCTTGCTGCAATCATCAGCAGAAATGGTCAGTCGTGGAAACTGGTTTATCCAAGCTAGAGCTAAATCAGTCTGATGATCCTTTAGCCTTAGTGGCAGCAATTGGCGATCCGATGCAGATTGTCGTTGCTGGAATGGCGATCGCTGCAAGTCGTCGAATCGGTGTGATGTTGGCGGGGGGAACGCAAATGCTGGCGGTATGGGCCTTAATCAAAGCGATCGCTGAGTATCATCAACTCTCGACTCAGCTAGATCAAATTGTCGTGGGGACAACTCGTTGGGTAACAGAAGATCCCACAGGTAATACGGTAGGGTTGGCAAAACTTGTTGGTGGAGTCCCCTTGCTTGCTACTGGCTTAAGCTTCGCCACTTCAAGATATCCGAGCTTGCGGGCTTATACCCAGGGATATGTTAAAGAAGGTGTTGGTGCAGGAGGCTGCGCGATCGCTACTCACCTCAAACAAAATTGGACTTCCACCCAGTTACTCACTATCATTGAAAGTTTATTTGCTTCTTATCGTCGTCTAAGAATGAATTCTATAGGTTAATAATTGTTCTTCCAATGCGGCAATACGATTATATGCTGCGGTAAGCTGTGCTGTTAGACGGCGAATTTGAGTATCTGGAGCAAGATTATCGCTGTTAGAACTTGTACTACTAGTGCTACTATTGTCATCCACCAAAATATCTTTGTGAGTCAGCTGATATTCTGATTCATTCCCTTGTCTGGCAAGTTTATTGGAGCTTGAAGTAAAACTAGGTAGAGAATAAGACTCTTGTTCAACACGCTGGGGAGACTGGCTACTCAAACCTTTAACCTGAGTCCCAATTTCCTCAATTAGCTGATGTAAGCAGTCTATCTTTTCACGCAATTCGCTAATCTGTATTTGTAATGTATCCATATAGTTTTTAGTAATTAATTGGCTGATATTCGATCTGCTCTCATGCTAGAAGAATTGTTCTGAATAATTACAACTATTCCTGATTCATTTAACAATTGCTCAACTTATTTTGATAAAGATTTTAATCTTACTCAAAACTATGAATTTAGAGGCATAATTGCCTTAAATCGCTTAATAAATCTGCATATTGTTAAAGCAAAAAGTATCCATTCTTTCCCAGTAAATGCACTCTCATTTTTTTTGTTCAGAACACTTTAATGAACCACCAGTTATCGCGCCGTTATTTTCTCCGTTCCAGTGCTGCTCTTGCTTTGTCGCAATTACTCTTAGGCTGTGGTGGCGATCGAGCAATGGCACAAATCTGGCTTTTAGAAAACTCTATACCTTTACAATCTATCAGAGACTTTCGTAAATCATTATCTCAGAATCAAAAAATTGAATTTGAACCCCAAACCCAAATTTCCCAAATTTTTGCTTCACTTTATACTTTTCAACGTTATAAAAAGCCAGATCAAACAATCAAAAATGCTCTCGATAAAATACTGAACAAGGTTGAAGTTTATCCTAGTTTGACTAGTTTGGGAGATGCGTGGTTATCGACAGCAATTAAACAGAATTTGATTGAACCTTTGTCGAGTAAATCTTTGCCTAATTGGCATAAATTACCCAAAAATTGGCAAAAATTAGTACAGCGCAATGCTCAAGGAGATTTAGCAGATGATGGTGCGCTTTATGGCGCACCTTACCGTTGGGGAAGTACGGTAATTGCCTATCGCCGTGATAAATTAAAGTCATTAGATATAACCATTAAAGACTGGCAAGATCTGTGGTTACCAGAATTACGCGATCGCATTTCTCTATTAGATTCCTATAGAGAAGTGATTGGCTTAACTTTAAAAAAATTAGGACATTCATATAATCTCAATAATTTGGATGTTGTACCTAATTTAAAGACTGAATTGTTAGCTCTTCAGCAACAAGCAAAGTTGTATAGTTCAGACCACTATTTAGAACCCTTAGTTATAGGAGATACTTGGGTTGCGGTGGCTTGGTCAACAGATATTTTACCCTTGCTTAAACGTTATCCTGAGATTGAATTTGTCATTCCTCAATCGGGAACATCTCTCTGGGCAGATCTTTGGGTTAAGCCCCAATTACCTCAAGCTTTATTAACCAGCGATCGCCAAGAGCAGTTAAAGATTGTGTCAGAATGGATAGACTATTGCTGGCAACCTCAAACAGCAAAACAAATATCTTTATTCACCGATGGTATTTCGCCAATTTTAGCTACTTTACCGCGTCAGGAAATACCCCAAGATCTACAGGACAATGTTTTTGTTAATTCAGCAATTTTGAATTCCGACAAAAGCGAGTTTTTATTACCTCTAAGGCCTGAAACAGAGCAGCAATATCGAGATTTATGGCTTAAAGTTAGACAGTCTTTGTAGTCAGAAGTAGAAAATAAGAAGTCTCAAATTCTATTTAATTATTAATTAATTATTAATTACACCCATCTACTTATGTTTATGTTTATTGACACTAAAAAAGTTACACTGATTTGCTGGGGATTAATAGCAATATTAACTGGCTGTAATTCAGTTGCCAAGACACAAACAGCTACTATAAAAACTCAGAATCTCACCCCAACCCCGATTAAAATTACCCTAGCAGATCTACCCCAACCCTACGCTACCGAGTCTGCTAGTAATTCTCCTCAGGTAATACCTGTACCCAAGCAACCCACACTACAAGTTCCTGCTGGATTTAAGGTTAATGTCTTTGCTAATAATCTTCCTGACGTACGTTGGATGACCGTAACTCCCGACGGCGATGTCTTAGCAGTACAATCCAAACAAGATAAAATTACTCTGTTACAGGACAAAAATAACGATGGTGTTGCTGAA
>JBDKJC010000582.1:0-3422 GCA_039796815.1 Cyanobacteriota bacterium
GTCTTGCCGTTTTCTGTGAAAGAAAATGTATACAGCCCTGAATTTGTAGCTGTATTCTCATCAAGAACTCGAACATTTTGATTATTAAACACTACTTGAAGATCGGGTTTTTGGGTTAGTCCCATAAAATAGTTTTTGATCTCATCAGCAGTATCTAGTTCATCGTTAAAAGTAGCTAATAAAACAGCTTCATTATCGTAAAGAGCAGTAATTTGATTGGCATCTCCGCTAGCAAGAGCAGTTCCCCAATTTTGTCCTAAAATTTTAACCTGATCATGGGAGACAGTTTGAATGCTAGAAGCATAATGAATATCTTCTGAGTCGGCGACTGCTTTAGAGGTTGGAATTATAAGAGAGGATAAGGCTAGTCCAGTGGTTATGGCACTCAAGGTGAAAAATCGTACAAACATAAGCAAAATCAAAAAATTAAGTAATTATTAAATTTAGAATTCATCGTATCATAATAATGATTATCATTCTTAAAAAAAATTAAATTAATGTGGGCAATATTAAGCGGAATTGAAGGGAATCTAGCAGCTTACGAAGCGGTATTGGCAGATATCAAACACCAGCGCGTTAAGGTAGAGGAATTATATATTTTGGGTGATATCGTAGCAGCGAACCCAGATAGCGAGAAAGTTATTCAACGCATTCAAAATCCCTTACCTGGAGAATTAGAACCCCAAGTATGTGTTGGCTGGTGGGAAGAACAATGTTTTGCTTTACATGGTTTGGGTTCGATGGCAGAACCTACAGAATTAATCGATCGCTTTGGCAAAGAAACAGCTAAATTACTCTGGGATTCCGTATCTCGGGAAACTGTACAGTGGTTACGTAACTGTCACTTTGGCTTCTTTGAACTAGATTGTTTGTTAATTCACGGTAGCACTGTGAGCGTCAGCGATGAATTAACCCCTGAAACTCAACCCTGGCAAATGTTAGACCGCTTGCAACGGGTACAGGCTAATCATCTCTTTTGTGGTCGTTCAGGTCAAGTATTTGAATATCAACTACAGGGGGGTTCGGTTAATAGTTCAGTAATGACTTTAGATCGTCAGCAATCAGTTCAGACCATTACTGCGCCTCCAAGAAGAGTTGTCGGTGTGGGTAATGTGGGCAGAGAACTAGGAAAAGCTACTTATACTCTTTATAGTCCAGAAAGCGATCGCCTGGAGTTTAAAACAGTTTTTTATGGTGAAAAATAGAGATTTGGGACTTAATCTATTTCAAAGTTGTTATTTCTAAATAATTGCGATCGCTTACTGTAGCTTGCCAATGAGGTTCAATGACAATGGTGCTAATGGGTTCGACAATAATCGCTGCACCAGAAATACAGTCTTGGGGTTGTAAATCTTCACGGCGATAGATCTTAGCATCATGCCAACTATCAGCAGCAAACATTGATACTGTTTCTATTGCTTTGGGTGGTTCAGTTATCGAGCGAGTGCGGGTAATAATTACTTCTTCAGGTGTATCCATTGGTTGAATTAATTCCGCTGAAATCGACTCAATTACTAATTCTTTACCTGGTTGAATAAAGCCGTAGCGAGTTTGATGTTCAGTGGCAAAATCTTGCGCCATAATTGCCAGCTTATGATTAAAGTTGACAGTTAAAGTTGAATCAGTCCCCGTATATTTTAGGTTGACCTTTTTAATCACTTGCGTATCTGGAGTAATGTCTGTATCACTTAAAGATGCAAATAAAGACTCTAACTCAGGCATAATTTCCGCCGTCAGGTTCATTTCTACAGACTCAACTTTGGTAGTGCTAATATCTGCTAAACCGATACCATAGGCAGAAAGCACCCCAGCATAAGGATGGATCGAGATTTTGCTTATGCCCAAGTTATCCGCAACTAAACAGGCTACCTGCGCCCCCGCACCGCCAAAGCAGCACAGGACATAGCGGGTGACATCATAACCCCGTTGCAGACTAATTTTTTTGATAGCATTTGCCATGTTAGCGACGGCGATCGCCATGAAGCCAGAAGCCACTTGTTCGGGTGTAGAATTATGACCTGTAGCGGTATTAATTTTTTTGGTTAGTTCGGTAAATTTAGTCAGGACAATTTCTCGATCCAAAAGCTGGTTAGCGTCTTGACCAAAAACAGCAGGAAAATATTGTGGCTGAATCTTACCCAGCATGACATTAGCATCGGTTACAGTTAACTCCCCTCCTCGACGATAGCAGGCAGGGCCGGGGTTTGAACCACCAGATTCGGGTCCAACGCGGTAAGTAGCACCATCAAAAGCCAGAATTGAGCCACCTCCTGCTGCGATAGTATGAATAGCTAGGACAGGAACACGCATTCTCGCGCCAGCAATCTCTGAGTTTAGTTCTCGTTCATATTCTCCTGCATAGTGAGCAACATCAGTACTAGTTCCCCCCATGTCGAAGGTGACAATGCGCTCAAATCCTGCTCGTTCACTAGTTTCAACTGCTCCGACGATGCCCCCTGCTGGGCCACTAAGAATACTGTCTTTCCCTTGAAAATCGGCAGCAGAAACTAAACCACCGTCAGATTTCATAAACATTAATTGGGTATCGGGTAGCTGATAGGTAATACGCTCAACATAACGACGAAGGATCGGGGTAAGATAAGCATCAACGACTGTGGTATCTCCGCGACTCACTAGTTTCATTAACGGACTTACCTGATGAGAGATAGAGATCTGAGTAAACCCTACTTCTCTGGCAATCTCGGCTACCTGTAGTTCATGGTGCGTATAACGATAACCATGCATCAACACGATCGCACAGCAGTTAATTCCCGTCTGATATACAGCCTGTAAGTCTTGCCGAACCTGTTGAGTATCTACAGGCTTTAATTCATTGCCTTGGGCATCATAGCGAGCATCGATCTCCACCACCGATTCATACAGCATACTGGGAAGAATGATTTTACGGGCAAAGATATCAGGGCGATTTTGATAGCCAATGCGTAGGGCATCTTTAAAACCTTTAGTAATTAATAATACTAAGCGATCGCCTTTTCGTTCCAATAGGGCATTAGTCGCTACCGTTGTTCCCATTTTGACTACTTCGATCTGGTCAGTGGGAATAGGTTCATCAGAAGCAATGCCCATAATATTTTTAATCCCTTGAATCGGCGCATCCTGATACTGTTCGGGATTTTCTGAGAGTAGTTTATGGACAATAATCTGACCCTGTGGAGTCTTCGCCACAATATCGGTAAATGTTCCCCCGCGATCGATATAAAATTGCCAGCGTTGCCAAGAAGTCATAATCAGTAATACCACAAGGGTACAATGTCAGTAATTAGTAATCAGTAGTCGAGCCGATTCAATTTACAGAGGCTAAAATAGCGAAATCTTTGCTCTATTTTAAAATATATGAAACCGCAACTATTAGCTGTAATTATTACCCTAAGTACTATTGCCGTGCCTGCCCAGGCGGAAAA
>JBDKJC010000583.1:0-3417 GCA_039796815.1 Cyanobacteriota bacterium
CTGAACTAGTTAAGCTTTGAAAAGGTGCTTGACCACCCCGCTGACATAAGGCGATATATTCGGTTAAAGCACCAGTAAAATCAGATTCAGCCTTGAGCCAAAACTGCATTGCACAGCAGAGAGCTAAGGTGTAATCGATATAGTAAAAGGGAGAGCAGTAAATATGTTGTTTCTCTTGCCACAAACCGCCTTGTGCAGGATATTCAAGGTCTTCATACTGTCGCCAGGGAAGATAACGAGCTTCCATTTGTTGCCACATTTGGTTTCTTGACTCTGGAGTTGCTTCAGGGTTGGCATAAACAAGATGCTGGAAATGATCCACTGCACAACCATAGGGTAAAAACAGAATTGATTGTGCTAGGTGAATTTGGCGAAAGCGATCGGCATCGTCACCAAAAAACTGCTCCATTTGTGACCAGGTTAGAAACTCTAGACTCATAGAATGAATTTCACAGGATTCTAAAGTAGGCCAGAGATAGTCAATTAAAGGTAAATTGCGACTTTGCCAAGCTTGAAAAGCATGACCCATTTCATGAGTAAATACTTCAACATCACCTTGAGTTTGATTAAAGTTAGCAAAGATATAGGGTACTCCTGCGGTGGGAAAACTAGTACAAAAACCACCACCAGCTTTACCAGGGCGAGTTTTGAGATCCATAAAATTTCCTGCAACCATCATGGCAAAGAACTCACCTAATTCTGGATGCATAGCATTAAACATCTGCTGCGCCTGTTGCAGCATCCAGTCATGGTCTCCTTGGGGTTTAGGGTTTCCTTGGAGGTCGAAGACCGCCTCGTCCCAATACATAACCGATGGCAAATTAAGTTTTTGTGCTTTTTGGTCAATGATTTTTTGTGCTAGGGGAACAACTTTTGCCACAACTTCATCACGGTATCTAGCTACATCTGCTTCGGTGTAGTCAATCCGCTGCATACGCTTATATCCCAGACCAGTATAATTTTCATAGCCCAGTTTCTGAGCCATTTGGTGACGCAGTTTGACTAGTCGATCGTAGATGCTGTCTAGTTGGGCTTGATGTTGGCTAAAGAATTGCCAGTGTGCTTTTTCCGCCTCATATCGGGTTTGGCGATCGCTATCTTGAGTATATTTACGAATTCCTGAAAGATTAACAGTTTCTCCTCTAAAGTCCAGTTCAGCACTGGCTAGTAATTGGACGTATTGATTGACTAGCTTAGATTCTTGAACTAAATCTTCTTCTATTGCAGGTTCAAAGGTGGTTACGTCTGCCGACCAAAGACTAAAAGCTTGTTGACCTAAGATTGATTCCAACTCCGTCCGATCTTGACTATTTAACAGCCTGCGTTTCATCGCGACTTCCAGGGCCGTTAATTTAGGTCTTAATTCATCACTATATTCTTGTGCTTGTTGGTAGTCTTTATTGGTAGTGTCTTGACTAAAATTGAGGGAAGTCATTGCCCCCCAAGTATCCAAGCGACGGCGTAAATCTTCCCACTGTCGTAGAGCCTTTTCTTTGTCTGACCTTGTTTGTGCTTGGTCTAATGCGGTGTTGATTGCTCGATACTCTGCCGTAACTCGATCGATAGATGGGGTTTCTACTTGGATCTCAGCAAAATTAATTTGGGTCTGGCTCATGAATAGGAGAAAAGATAGCTACATCTAAAATTTTAGCGAAGTTAGAGATGATAAAAAAACAGCGCCCTGTCAAAATAGAGCGCTGTTAAAGCTAACTAATGGAGGTTAGAAAATTTTTTAACCGTCGATCGCGGGTGCAGTCATTGCTACAGGAGTAGCTTCACCACTAGCTAAATCTAGAGGGAAGTTGTGAGCATTACGTTCGTGCATTACCTCGAAACCAAGGTTAGCGCGGTTTAGTACATCAGCCCAGGTATTAACTACACGTCCTTGAGAATCAAGAACAGACTGGTTAAAGTTAAAACCGTTAAGGTTAAATGCCATGGTCGAAATACCCATAGCAGTAAACCAAATACCAACTACAGGCCAAGCACCAAGGAAGAAGTGCAAAGAGCGTGAGTTATTAAAAGAAGCGTATTGGAAAATCAGACGACCAAAGTAGCCGTGAGCAGCAACAATGTTGTAAGTTTCTTCTTCTTGACCAAACTTATAACCATAGTTTAGAGATTCGCTTTCAGTTGTTTCACGCACTAGGGAAGAAGTTACCAACGAACCGTGCATCGCCGAGAACAAAGAACCGCCAAATACACCAGCTACACCAAGCATATGGAAGGGGTGCATCAAAATATTGTGTTCAGCCTGGAATACCAGCATGAAGTTGAATGTTCCACTAATCCCTAGAGGCATTCCATCGGAGAAAGAACCTTGTCCTAGAGGATAAATTAAGAATACTGCGGTTGCTGCGGATACGGGTGCAGAATAGGCTACACAGATCCAAGGGCGCATCCCCAGGCGGAAACTAAGTTCCCACTGACGACCCATCCAACAGAAAATGCCGATCAGGAAGTGGAAAATAATTAGCTGATAAGGGCCACCATTGTACAGCCATTCATCTAAAGAAGCGGCTTCCCAAATAGGATAAAAATGTAGACCGATCGCATTACTTGAAGGAACAACGGCACCAGAAATAATGTTATTTCCGTAGATCAGTGAACCAGCAACAGGTTCGCGAATACCGTCGATATCTACAGCAGGTGCTGCCACAAAAGCGATAATGAAACAGATAGTAGCTGAGAGAAGACAGGGGATCATAATAACGCCAAACCAACCTACATAAATGCGGTTATTCGTGTTAGTTACCCAGCGACAAAATCTTTCCCAAAAACTATAATTGCCATCTTGGCGGATAGTAGTTGTCATGGATTATATATAGCTGATTATGTTTTTTATCATTTTGAGATCGAAATAACTATCTCATTTCTAAGTATATTTACATCTCTTCTAATGGGAACAGATAATTTAGTGAAATTTTTCTACTTTATATTAAGCAATTAAATAATTTTGAAATATTTAGTAATATACAAAAGTTTTATGACTTATACTTTATGAAAATAAACAAAGAGAATCTACTTATTTAAAGTTAAGTAAATTTTTTGTTTCATTAGGTAATAATTCGCGCCATTCACCAGGATTTAAACCAGCAAGATCTAATTTATGAGCATCGCTACCGATAGATACTCTAACTAATCTCAGGGTAGGAAAACCAACCGCAGCCGTCATTCTTCTAACTTGGCGATTTTTGCCCTCAGTGAGAATCATTTCTAACCAACAGGTAGGGATTGATTTGCGATCGCGAATAGGTGGTATACGCGGTGGTAACTTAGGTTCAGGGGATAGAATGCGCACCTTGGCTTTACGAGTACGATAGTTTTTGATCGTTACACCGTCACGTAGTCGATCTAATGCCGACTCATCAGGAATTCCCTCTACTTGTACATAATATGTGCGGGGGTGAGCAAACT
>JBDKJC010000584.1:0-3414 GCA_039796815.1 Cyanobacteriota bacterium
TGAGTATGTATCTTTTAGACTTAATGACTATTCCCGTTAATCTAGCGGGTTTACCAGGAATTAGTATTCCCTGTGGCTTTGATTCCCAAGGTTTACCTATCGGCTTGCAGCTAATTAGTAATGTATTGCGGGAAGATGTCTTGTTTCATACTGCTCATGCCTATGAACAGGCGACGCAATGGCACAAACAACAACCTGAAATGTAAATGATTACATAATAAGGGCGAACAGCGACGCAAAGCTAATCTTTTAGGGCGTTCGCCCCTACAAATTAAATTTTGGCTTAAATTTCGTCGGGAATCACCCACTTAGGCGGTTCAGACATTTTTTTCATTTTGGCTATTTCCGCTATTTCTAGCATTTTGTCTAACGAAGTATCCTTAATAAAATTAGAAGCCTCGTTTTGATACTCTTTATTCGGACAGCGATCGCCTAAAACGCAGCCCTGAGCGCAATCTACCGCACAGTTTATTCGATCGGGATTCATGTTCTTATTTTAAAATTCATCTTTAAATATTTTAAGCGATCGCTACTAGATCGATCTTCAGGAAACTTAGCACCCTTCAATCCCAAGCCAGATGAGACTAAACACAGATCGAGATTCGTTTGGTTTCATCAAAGAAATCAAAACGGGTACAATAAGCCAATGAAACCATTAGCCTAGTAAATTTTGCGTTTTGCGAAGTACTTCTAATCCCATAGTTATAAATAGAGGCTCATGAACCTGACACCAATTTGGGGTTCTCTAACGGTATTTATTGTTTGTCCTTTGCTTGGTGGGTTGCCCTTAATTAGCGGGATAACCTACGTTCTTACTGGTCGTCAATTAAGTAAACTAGGCACTGGTAATGTTTCAGTATCCGCAGCCTTTTATCATGGCGGTAAAGTGGCTGGTATTTGCGCTGTACTCTCCGAAGCAGCCAAAGGAATTGTGGCGGTTTTATTAACTAGAGAATTTTTCCCGAGCGGTTCAGCTTGGGAAATTATCGCTATCATTGCCCTGGTGATGGGGCGTTACTGGATTAGCAAAGGTGCGGGGACAACCAATGCTGTCTGGGGCATTGTGGCTCACGATCCGATTTCGGCAGCATTAGTTTGGTCGATTAGTCTAGTGGGCTTTACAATTATTCGCGATCGCCTCATGGGCAAATATGGTGCTTTAGTATTATTAGTGGTGATGATTGGCTTGCGTCATCCTTACCAACCAGAATATACTTTTGCTACTTTTGCCTTGGCATGTTTGTTGGGCTGGATCTATCAAAATATCCCCGATGATTTAGATTTAGCTGCCACTACCGATAAATCAAGTCAAAGCAAGATGTTTCGTTTTTTTCAGGGAGACAAAAATATTATTAGTCTAAATAGCAAATTAGATGCCCGCAAAGTAGGGGCAAAAGCGGCTAACTTGTCCTGGCTCAAGCGTCAGGGATATAATGTAGCTGAAGGCTGGATCTTACGTCCTGGAGACGATTTAAAAGCCTTAGTCCAAAAGCTTGAACCCACAGTTCAAGCACCTCTAATTGTACGCTCTTCAGCAATTGGCGAAGATTCTGAATCGGCTTCCGCTGCGGGACAATATACTAGTATTCTCAACGTTACCAATAAAGATCGATTAGAATCAGCCATTATTGATTGTCAAGCTTCCTATCTAGATAGCAGTGCGATCGAATATCGTCGTCAAAACCAGCAACAAGAGTCATCGATGGCGATTTTAATCCAGCAGCAGATTGAGGGTCTTTATAGTGGTGTGGCATTTAGTCGCGATCCAGTAAATCAGTGGCGAGATGCAGTAGCGATCGAGGCATTACCAGGAAAAGCAAGCAAAATTGTCTCAGGTAAATATACTCCCCAAAGATATCAGGTGGAGATTTCTCAGGGTTCTTCGGCAACTTCTTCCGAAGAGCGCATCATTACGGCGATCGTTCAACAGCCACACCAGACTGCCGTTATTCCCGAGGAAATTATTGAATCAGCAGCATTGTTAGCCAGAGAAATGGAGGATTTATTTAAGGGAATTCCCCAGGATATTGAGTGGACTTATGACGGTACTAAAATGTGGCTTTTGCAGGTTCGTCCCATCACCACCATGCAACCAATTTGGACGAGGCGTATTGCAGCCGAGGTGATTCCTGGCAAAATTCGTCCCCTTACCTGGTCGATTAATCAGCCTTTAACTTGCGGTGTTTGGGGTAAAATCTTTACAATTGTTTTAGGCGATCGCGCTAAAGATTTAAATTTTGAGCAAACTGCCACCCTACACTTTGCTAGCGCCTATTTCAATGCCTCCTTGTTAGGCACGATTTTCCGTCGTATGGGTTTACCAAGCGAAAGCCTAGAATTTCTGACCAGAGGAGCAAAATTTAGTAAACCACCCCTAATATCTACCTTGAGAAACTTGCCTGGACTCTGGCGACTAGTGAAACGAGAATGGCGCTTAGACACTGACTTTGAAAGCGATCGCCTGAAGCTTTTTAGCCCTATTTTGACGGCAATTGAAAACCAACCAAGTAAAGAATTATCATCGACAGAAATTATTGACAGGATAACGACAATTCTAGGACTTTTAGATAAAGTGACCTATTACAATATTCTCGTTCCTCTCAGTTTTGCCATTCGCCAAGCCATTTTTAAAGTTGCCGAAACTGAATTAGATAATAGTCAAGCACCAGAAGTCTTAGCAGCCTGCCATTTAGCAGAAATAGCCACTGAAGCTCGTAAACTTTTAGCTACCGAGCAAATCACCTTCGATTCCAGCGCTTCCTTATTTGCGCATATTGCCGAAAATCCTGAAGGAAGCAGCGTCATGGAGCGATTTAATCTCTGGTTAGATCGATATGGCTATTTGAGTGAAGTGGCGACAGATATTGCCGTACCCTGTTGGCAGGATCAGCCTGGGATTGCGCGACAGATGTTTACTCGGTTTTACTTTGATACTCATGGAGCCAAAATTGCTCAAGCCACATCCAGTATCTCTGCACAGTCTTGGCAAGCAAAATTAGTCCAAAAAAGATTAAACCTCAAAAGTCAGGTAGGGGAAATATACAATAGATTATTGGCACAATTACGTTGGGCTTTTCTAGCTTTAGAACAAAAGTGGCTCGATTGCAGTTTAATTAATGAAGCAGGAGACATTTTTTTGCTCAAGCTAGAGGAAATTACTACTTTGGTAAATAATAGCGCTCAGCATGACAAACTAAAACCAGATTTACCCAAACTAATTCAAACTAGAAAGCAACAGTGGCAAGCAGCAGTAAAATTAGATCCTGTCCCTAAATTAGTCTATGGTAAACCCCAAACCATTACCTGGCAAGCGCCTGTAATTAACCTAACCCATCAGATACAGGGCATTGGTAGTAGCTTTGGTCAAATTGAAGGAGTAATTAAAGTTATCTCTAGTCTGCAACAAAGCGATAG
>JBDKJC010000585.1:0-3411 GCA_039796815.1 Cyanobacteriota bacterium
ATTGGGAGCATTATCTCGGTCAATTCTGGCAGGTAGTACCCCCTTCAGAAGCAGATAGTCCAGAAGTAACTGAGTCTAGAACTCTGACTTCGGTTCAATAAAAGGGCGAAGCCCTTAGCTGTAAGCTGTAAGCTGTAAGCTATAAGCTATAAATTATAAACTTTTAGGTGATTAAATCTCGCTCATAATTTAACTAAAGAGGACATCAAAACCTGTGTCCTCTTTTTGTTTGGCAATACAATAAGATTTAGTTCAATAAGTCTTTAAAGTAGAACTTCATGACTATCAGTAGCGATCGCCCAAAAGTAGTTAACTTTTATACTTCTCCTGTCGGCAAAAAAATCATTACGGGGATTACAGGACTAGGTTTAACTTTATTTGTCCTCGTTCATCTGTTGGGAAACCTAACCTTATTTGCAGGAAGTAAAGCCTATAACCAGCTTGCTCATTTTATTGAGAGCTTGGGTATCCTACTCTATCTAATTGAGTTTAGCTTATTGGCGATCGCCATATTTCATGCAGTAATAGGTATTACCATTAGACTAAACACCCTCAAAGCTCGACCAGTTGGTTATAGCCAGCTAAAAAGTGCAGGAACACCGAGTAAACAGTCCCTTAGTTCTCGCAGTATGTTGATTACTGGCATGGTGCTATTAGGATTTTTGATCTTGCATCTAACAACTTTCAAATTTGGCGTATATTACTCCACGGTCATTAACGGAGTAGAAATGCGAGATTTAGCAAGCTTGGTGATCGAAAAGTTTCACAACCCTATTTATGCCTTTGGTTATGCGGGAGTAATGATTCTGTTGGGTTTCCATTTACGCCATGGCATCTGGAGTGCTTGGCAATCAATTGGTCTGCTTGACTCAAAAATTAGTCCTGTAGTTTATGCGATCGCTCTAATTTTGGCTATACTAATTGCGATCGGTTTTATAGCTTTACCTTTGGCTATTTATTTCAATTTACTTAACTGATATTGATAGACTGAAGAAAATAATTTTCTCCACGCGACTATCTAAATCTACTATTTAAATTTGTAGAGTCAGTAAACTCTTATGTCCGAATCAGAATCTTTCCTTGGTGGTGCTATTGATACTGTCGAAACAACATTCACCAAGGGTATTGCAGGTACTCTGTTTGATATTGCCAAAAAAGTAGGGGGTAGCACTTTTCAAATTATTGGCGATAAGCGTCAAGCTTCCCAGGCAGCTAAAAAATATGCCGATCGCTATCAAAAAAGTTACGGTTTAATCCAGCCATTGGGAATGCGCGAAGGAGTAACTTTAGAATCGATTTACACTCCCGTTCGAGTCCTCAATGATTCGAGTATCCGCCAATTTGAAACCATCAGCGATCTTGAAGACACTTATCGCCAAAGTAATCGACGAAGATTTCAGCAAGGGGAATGTCGTACTGAAGACGGTATCACTGTAGCCAATCAACATCGGTATTTGATGGTTTTAGGCAATCCAGGAGGCGGAAAATCTACTTTTCTCAGGCGCTTAGGCTTAGAAGCTTTGAATGAAGATAGAGACAAAGATAGAGACAGGTTTTTCCCTGACTGCATTCCTGTAATGTTGGAGTTGAAGAAATTTGCTAGCAAAGAAGTTGATTTAATTAAGGCGATCGCTGAAGAATTTACTCATTTTGGTTTTCCCTCTACTCAAGAATTTGCCATTAAAGCTTTAGAACAAGGGAAAATAATGGTTTTGCTGGATGGGTTGGATGAAGTTCCTCCTGAATTTACCAACTTAGTAATGAATGCGATCGATAATTTAGTGACGCAATATGAGAAAAACCGTTTTATCGCCTCCTGTCGGATTGCAGCTTACCGTAGTAATTTTAAACACGACTTTCAAGTTATTGAATTAGCCGATTTTGATGACCCTCAAATCCAGCAGTTTATTACCAATTGGTTTAGCTCTGATTTAGATCGACAGTCTCAAACTGCCGAAAAGTGCTGGCAGACACTCAATGATGAGAGTAACAAAGCAGCCAAAGAATTAGCCCAAACCCCTTTGTTATTAACCTTTCTCTGTTTGGTCTATGACCGCAAACAAAGCTTTCCTCCCACCCGCAGCCGTCTCTACAATAAAGCTCTAGATATTCTTTTGGAAGAATGGGCAGCGGAAAAACGTCTCCAGCAACAATCGATCCATGAAGGATTGCACACGGATCTAGAAAAGGTGATGTTGGCAGAAATTGCCTACAAAGGTTTTAAGGACGTCCAATTATTTTTTGGCGAGCAACAGATAATCAGGTCTATTACAAATTTCTTGGCTGATTCAGTGGACAATCCTAAATATTTAGATGGGAAAAAAATCCTCAAGGCGATCGCTGCCCAACAGGGTATTCTAGTTCAACGCGCCGAGGATGTATATTCTTTTTCCCACCTCACCCTCCAAGAATATTTAACCGCTCACTATATCAGCCAAAAAGATGATCGGATCAAGCAATTAGTTACCAAACATTTAACGAACAGACGTTGGCGAGAAATATTTTTACTAGTTGCAGGTTTAAAAGATGATGCTGGTGAGTTACTGAAATTGATGGAGAAAGGGATTCAAGAACTTGTTAACACTGATAAACTCCATAATCTGCTAGTTTGGACTAAAGATATCACCAATCATTCAGCGGGGGATTTTCAACCTGTGGGTAAAAGAGCGATCGTTCTCGCCAACGCCAATGCCAACTCCTTCGCCAACGCCAACGCCTTCGCTAAAGCCTTCACCAACGCCTACGCCCTCTCTCTCGCCAACGCTCTCGCCTGCGCCAACGCCTTCACCAACGCCTACGCCCTTGCTCTCGCCTGCGCCAATGCTCTTGGTCTCCCTAACACCAACGCCCTCGCCAACGCCCTCAAATATTTTATTGATTACGCTAAGTGGTCGGAAGAATGGCAGATTTATCAGGATGTAGATTATGGTCAGCTAATTGGAATATTATCAGAGCTTCAGCAGCAAATCCCTGATGATGATCAAGCAATAGAAGTTCGCCACGCTTTTAGTCAAAAAATGATCCAAATTTGGCTAGAAGCATTCCAACTCAACCCTGAAATGGTCAATCTATCAAAATCAGAGCTAAAAGCGTTAGATAATTATTTTTATGCCAATCTGCTGATGGTGAAATGCAAAAATGCAGCGGTGAAAGTATCACGCCGAACTTGGTTGGAAATTGAATCGCGGATGTTAATGCCTTTTAGAGAACCAACTTAGTTCTTAGCTCAGGGCTATTTCATTCTCAGTAGCCAGATAATAAATTATCTGTCTGATAACCAAAGTCCGTTTAAACGGACTTAAACTTTAAGCCAAGAAGAGGAAATTCAAGTGTTTGACCACGATTGGAAATCTTTGGCAATTGGAGTGGCGATTCCACATGGATTATATGACCTCAAACTCAATGTCGGTT
>JBDKJC010000586.1:0-3404 GCA_039796815.1 Cyanobacteriota bacterium
TTTAAGTCTGGATGTTCGGGATTGAATAAATAATTACACTCTACTGGAACAATTATAATGAGTAGAGTAAATGTACTATAAGACCTTTGTATAGCAACGGAGAAATTTTGGTCGGTAAGGAAATCTAGTCAGACCAAAATTGGTTAAAGCAATTAGCTGAAAGCATTGTGTAGCGTACAGTATGTTGAATATTTTTATGACCAAGATATTGTTGAATCATTCGTATATTATGTCCGTCATTAACTAATTTATAGCCACAAGCGTGTCGAAGCATATGAGGATGGATGGGAAAAGAGATTGAAGAACATTCAGCTACACGAGTCAAAAGCTTACGAAAACCAGCAGCCGTCATGGGACTTCCTCGTTCTGTGACAAACAAATAAGAGGAAGGTGGAAATTCTCGTTTGAGTTTGCGTAATGCTCGCAGTTCTGGCCCTCTTAAGGGATGAACGCTGGGGATACCCCGTTTTAATCGTCGAACATGAAACAAACCCGTAGAAAAATCTATTTGCTCCCACCGCAAAGCGCATAATTCTGATACTCTAAGACCATGACGATAAGCCAGTAAAATCATCGTTCCATCTCGATGTCCATAGCGACCACGTTTTTTGGCTACAGCAATTAACTGTAGCGACCCGAAATAAGAATCACTCCGACCCACATTAACGGCATTTTTCGACCCACATTAAGGGTCTTGCACAGTTTTGGTGAACCGAGGTGACAGGCGATCGCTACTGATTAAAAATCACAATGTTAATTGAGGGGAATTTTATGAGTAAATAGTATCAAAGCAAAAAGCGTGATGATTTATGTCTGAAGTTCAGCCCTTGGAAAATTCTCGTTTATTACAACATTTACTGCCCGATTTTTTTGTCTAAAACTAATTTCTTGGTCAATCAGTGAGACGGAAAATCAATTAACGATACAAGTTCAAACTCAGAATGTACAAGCAGTTTGTCCGATTTGTAATTCAATTAGCGACCGTGTTCATAGCAATTATCAGCGCTCGCTATTAGATGTATCTATCTTGGGGCAACTATCAAGTCTGCTTAAAGCTTTCAACTCAGAAATTATTCTGCTCTAACTCAAATTGCGAACGTAAGATTTTTACTCAGAGATTGCCTAAAATAGCAGCACCTTGGGCAAGACGAACAGAGCGATTGAATATTCAATTGACTAAAGTAGGTTTAGCACAGGGGGGATTACCAGGCTCACGCTTGACTCAACATTTGTCTGTTAAGATTAGTCGTCAGACTCTACTCAGGCTAGTGATAAAAATGCCATTACCATCTCATCGGGTACCAAAAGTTTTAGGAGTAGACGACTGGGCTTACCGCAAGGGTCATACCTACGGTACTATTTTGCTGGATTTAGAAACTCGTCAACCAATAGATTTACTCTCCGACCGCACAGCTACAAGTTTAGCCGAATGGCTACAAGAACATCCTGGTGTTGAAATTATCTCTAGAGATAGAGCTAAAGCATATAAAGAGGGTGCATCAAGAGGATGCCCAGAAGCCATTCAGGTGGCAGATCGCTTTCATTTACTACAAAATTTAGCCCAAATGCTAGAAGTAGTGTTAAATCAACATCGAACCCTCTTGAAAAATGTTGAAGCCGCGACTAATAATTGTCCGATTGTTGAATCTAAAAAAGTTATCCTAAAGGATACCGCTTCGCATATAGCTCAACCCATTCAGCCTCCTCCCAATCCTGTAGAAGCTCTCAAACTCGCTGAAGTTCGTCGCGAGCAGAGAAAGGAAAAATACGACCAAGTATGGGCTTTACACAAAAAAGGTTACACGGGAAGGGCTATTGCTCGTCAACTGGGAATTGGCAGAAGTAGTGTATTCCGATATCTTCGCAGCCCAACGTTCCTTGAAAGGAAAGGAAGAAGTGACAAGGGACACAGTAAAGTTTCTCCCTACAAAAAATATCTTTTAAAACAATGGAATTCTGGTTGTCACGATACTCAAAAACTCTATGCCAAAATTAAAACACAGGGTTATTTAGGCAGTTATGTTACTTTAGCCAGATATACTCGTCGTCTGCGTCAAGCTCAAGGATTCAAGCCCAGACAGAACCCACCTAAATCTTTGCCCAAAGTGTTTGAACCTAGAAAGTCTTTAATGACGGTACGTCAGGCAGTATGGCTGATTTTGCGTCATAGCATTAACCAAAGTGAAGCTGAAACCGAAGTTATTGAATTACTCAAAAAACAACACCCCGATCTTAACACTGGGATTTCCTTGGCAATGGATTTTGCCAAGCTAGTTCGTCGAAAACAACCAGACAAATTAGCTGAGTGGTTGGAGAAAGCCGAGTCGAGTAAAATCAGAGCTATTACTGGTTTTGCCACCAAATTAAAAGATGATTTAGATGCAGTCAGGAATGGGGTGACTTATCAATGGAGTAATGGGCAGGTTGAAGGTCAGGTTAATCGACTTAAGATGCTCAAGCGTCAGATGTATGGGCGAGCCAGTCACGAACTGCTCAAAAAAAGATTTTTGTGTCCTGTTTAATATCTGCGATCGCCTGTCACCTCGGTTCACCAAAACTGTGCAAGACCCTTAATCTGGGTCGAAAAACGTCGTTATTGCGGGTCGGAGTGATTCTTATTTCGGGTCGCTACACTTAGCGACCAAAATTTCTCCGTTGCTATACAAAGGCCAGATTGAAGATAGCTGCGATATCGAGTCAAAGTAGGGGTTGTGATTTGCTCTAGTTGAAAGCCGACAAAGGGCGATTTAGCACTCTTGTTTTCATGCCAAACTATAAAAGAGCGTAAATCCGATAAATAATTACGAACCGTTATGGGACTAAGATCTCTTTGTCCGCGCAGATATGATTCGTAGTCGGCTAATTCCCGACGACCTGATAGCGATAAAGATGAGATAGCACCAACTTTCATAGCTATAAAATTGCCAGTTAATTCATTAATGTTACCCAGAAATAACCTTAGCAGACATTAAGAATTTATTCCTCATTCCATTATCGACCATATCCGTAGCTGTTTGAACTTAGGGGCAAAAGCTAGTGCAATCGCTCCCGAACGTTCTCTCCGTCGCTACTTTGAGGCAATTCGGCAGTATTTTAAAATCTCTACCTACAACAAACAGGGACAGAAAATTATCGCCAAAGCAGTGGGAGTTGCAGCTATAGTGCGCGACCATCCTGCGGATTTGGTTAATGTGGCTATCGAAGAATTAGTTAAAGAACGCTATGAATTACCTGCCTTGGCGTTGCGACAGCAAACGACTTTGTTGGCGAAGTTAACAAGAGATAGCGATACAAGCATTTCCCCAAGATAATCTTTACATGATGATGCGAGATAGATTGGGAACATTCTATACGGATTGGGACTTTGTAGATTTATTTCCCACTAAAGGTCAGCCAGCAACTTG
>JBDKJC010000587.1:0-3400 GCA_039796815.1 Cyanobacteriota bacterium
CTCATTACATAGTTTATCTAGACGGGATTGGTAAAAGCTCATTTAAATATTCCCTTCGCAGTGGGAGGTTTTTACAAAGGTTACAAGAATCTCTGCCCAGCGATCGCATTTTGATTGATAATATCATTCCCTACTCTGTAATCAATTTACCTTTAACCCTGGATCGCCCTTTAGCTAGACTTTGGCAATGGATTGAACGTACGACTAATTTGGAAGTTTTAGTCTTAGTCCGTAATATGTTTCAAGTAGCGGTGTCGGTGGATAGTCGTTATGGCCCAATCTACAATCGAGGTACGGCAGAAATAATTATCGATCGCTTATTAACTAAGGGTTATCAACCTGGCAGCGGTGCTTTAATTACTCTAATCGGTTATAGCGGTGGGGGACAAATATCTCTAGGGGCAGTGCCTTATATTAAAAGAGTTTTGGCTGCACCAATCGAAGTAATTTCTTTGGCAGGAGTGATTAGTGGTAATAATGAAGTGGTTCAAGTAGAACATCTTTATCATATAGTCGGAGAAAAAGATCGAGTTGCTCGTTTTACTCCTGGTTTGTTTCCTCGACGCTGGTCAATTATTACCTGGTCAAATTGGAATTTAGCCAAAAGTCGGGGGGAAATTAGTTTTATTTCCCTGGGCAAAGTAAAACATGACTCCAAAAATGGCCCTTTCGATGAACATGCCCTCCTCCCTGATGGTAGTAATCATTTAGCCAGAACTCTAGAAATCATTCTCCGCATCCTCACCCGTGTTGATGGTTATGAACCCTATCCTGCTGCTGTTGCCGATTACTCAACAAAATCGCCACGAGTAGTTAGTGACTATGAAAATTACGTTAAAGCTAAATTTAATCAACCAAATTTTTATCCGATTGCCCAATCCTATTCTGCTGATTATCTTCCTGTAGCCGAATGGATTGGACGTTTAATTTTGCCTGACGTTACCGAACGTTCTCGGGTTGGTGGAGTTTATTTAGAAGTACATCATGCACCAGAACTAGACTTAATTGGTCAAAAAATATACTTACGCTGGAGCGATCGCCCTGACATTCAAGCTTATGTCAATCAAGTCAAAATTAGGATTGATTTTTCTCAACAGGCTTATAAAAGTATTAATCAAGGAATAATTCATCCTACGCGGTTAAATCATTGGCGACAGGTACAGGCGCTAGAATCTTTGGCTGGTGCTAGACCAAATGATGATGTGATGGTTGCCTTGACTTCGGTAGAAGTAATTAGAGAACCCCAAATTATTTTATCGCTCGCTCGAGAACCGATTTTAATTACAGGTAAGTATTACGCCTTAGTCAGCTTTACGCAAATATCCCCTGATAACTACGCGGTGGTGCGCCACTATAATCCTGATTCTGGGCAGTTTGATGGCACAGAAGACGTAGTTTATCTACCCCAGGTAGTGCCAGATCGCAATGGAGTATTACCCGCGACTGCTAATAAAATTACTGAGTCTCCTCAAAATCAAACAGGCTGGTATATTTATGGGGCAAAAAATGAACGAGGTATATTTACGATTCAAGCGATCGCACCTCGGGCTTTATTCCAACTACAGCCAGCTAAAATCATTTCTGGACTGCAAAAAACTACAGATTATATTCACGATCGATATTGGCAGGGAGCAAGACAAAAAAAAAGGTCAGATTGATTCAATTCTCTTAAACCCTCGTAACTTATCAGACACCGAATTAATTAGCTCTTATCAAGCAGGCGATCGCCTTTTAGTTCTGCATACTTATGGCGGAATTGGTGGTAAAAAGCAAGAATTTGCACCTTTAGGTCTATTTTTTGGACATTTTTCCTTTGGTCTGGCTAGAGTAGTCCGTGAACCCCTTACCCAAGAATTACGCTTCAAAATCGGCTATGGTCAGGTATATACCCAAAACACTACGGGAATTATCGCTGCGAGTTTAGACTGGACAAATTTTGTTGGCGATCGCCAATTTGGTTGGTTAGGTAGTCGTCCGATTACCGATATTATCGTTAAGCTAGACGTTTTTGAGGAATACAACTTCGATGGCTTACGGCGTTTTCCCCTCAATGCTTTAGCCTACCAATTAGACCGAATGATGGCGCGTTATCGTACGGGAGACGGTACAGGAGCAACTTTTGTCGGCCCAGCCAATTCCTGTGTCCAAGATTCCTGTCAGGCTCTTTATCAAGCAATTAATATGACTCTGACTGAAATTGAACAGAATTCCCTAATCAAAGACTGGATTACCGCTAACCCCCAACATCCTCAAACTCAAAGACTACAACGTTTAGTAGCTCTCAATAAAGCCATTGAAGACCGACTAATAACTTGGCAAACTCGGGCAGATTGGGTCGATCCCTATCAATCCTTAATTGGTACTCGCTTGGCAGATAGCCCTGTATCTACTGTGGTCAACGCCTTAACTAGCTGGCGATCGCTTTTACCCCGTCTAGCCAACGATAGCCTAGCAGAAATTTTCCTCAATCATGGAGCAAGTCTCTGGTTACTTCAAACCTATCAGGTAGGTGGTTGGGATGAAGATATAGAACCCATTGCACCAACAAAATTCTGGATTTAACTATTCCAGTTCAGAAAGGGCGATCGCTATTCTAGATTTAGGTAAGTGCCATATATAGGGTGGATATCCAGAAAGTTTCCGTATAATAAATAGCTATGCGGAAAATAGAGTGAGGTTTAATGGAAATTACCGATACTATTAAGCTGAAGGACAGAACTGCGTGGCGAGAATGGTTAGATAAACACCACAAAACACTCACAGAAATTTGGTTGTTATCTGACGATCGTCCTGAACAGCAAACAGTGAAGTACCTTGACGCAGTAGAAGAAGCCATCTGTTTTGGTTGGATTGATGGGATTCAGAAGCGATTCTCACCACATGAGCTTGCTCAAAGATTTACACCTCGAAAAAAGCGAAGCAATTGGACAGAGTTAAACAAGGAACGCGCTCGCCGTCTGATTTCGCTAGGATTGATGACTGAGGCGGGGAGATTAATACTTCCCGATCTGGATGAGAAATTTATTGTTACTGAAGATATTGTAAAAGTACTTAAGGCGAAACCTGGTGCGTGGTCTAATTTCCTTGAATTTCCCGATCTGTATTGTCGAATTCGCATCGGATATATCGAAGAAGTGCGCAAAAATCACAATGAGTTTGAGCGACGACTTCAAAATTTTGTGAGTAAAACCGCAGACAATAAAATGTTTGGAAATTGGAACGATGGAGGAAGACTTCAATAGCTATAAGCTATGAGATTATAAAATATTATGCGATTATGCGTAATCGGCTTTTTTCTCTAAGCAATACTGACAGGCGATCGCACTTTGGGAACGGTTGAAGCGGTGAGTAAAAATTTAGTCTGCACGGAAAAAAGTACAGTTATCTACAAAAGCAGTAT
>JBDKJC010000588.1:0-3397 GCA_039796815.1 Cyanobacteriota bacterium
ACCAGGCAAAAGCCTTCGTCGATCGACTCAAATAACGTGCGATATTTTGCTTCCGACTTGCGTAATGCGGCTTCAGCGCGGGTGCGTTCAATGCGAGGAAACAAGCGGTTGGAAATTTCCTCTAACAGATCGATTTCATCCGAGCGCCAATCCCTTGGCTCGACACTAGTTAGAGCAATATAAGCCGTCCAGCGTCCCTGCCAGTGAAACGGCACGACGACGAAGCCGCCGATTTGCAAACGAGCATAATTCTCCGCGTTCGTGCGCTCATCCCGTGACGTATCACAGACAATAGTTATATCTCCAACGCGACTGGCACGCCTGAATTCTTCGGTCAAATAATCTTGCAGCCGAAAGGTTCGCTTTAAACTCGGAACATCTTCCTGTGTCCAGCCATGATTCACGGTGACTTCGTTTTTGGCTTCGTCAACGTCCACAAAGATACAGCCCGAAACTTGCAGAAATTTACCAATCCGTACGCCGACTGTTTGCATAATTTCGTCTGGCGCGGATAGATGCCTTAAATCCTGACTAATCAGATTGAGAAAAGCAGTGTTTAATTCGCGGCGTTGGCGATCGCTAATATCCAAGGTCTTTGCAACAGTAACTTAAGTATTGCCTAATGGTGGGATGAACTAAAATCAAAGAAAAAAGCAAATTTTGCTTCTGCCCTCACGGCTCAGAAAAATTAAAATAATCTGCCTAATTTAAGATCGATCATAACTAAGAATTGCTATTTATAGATTGGCGATCGCTCTATAAATAAAAGTATTTTTCGTTATAGTTTTGATTAGACCTGTCTTGAAAATAGGAGGCAGAATAAAGCTATTTTCATTACTGGGTTGTGAGCGGCACGCTCATGACATCTCTTGCATGAACATGAAGATTAATATCTTTTCCCTTTACCCTTTAACCTTTTCCCCTTTACCTTTTAGTAAAATAGTATAATTAAAAGTATAACTATCGGTAAAACTTAATAAAATGGCTAAAGTTAAAACGGCAGTGTCCCTTTCTGAAGAAGTATTATCGAATGCAGATAAGCTAGCAGAATCACTATCAACTTCCCGCAGTCAAATATTTGAAATCGCTATATCAGAGTTTATTTCGCGCCATCAAAATCAACAGATGCTTCAGCAATTAGACATTGTATATAGCGAAAACTCGACCGAAGAAGTCGGACTCATTCAACAGATGAAGCCTACCCACCAATCCATAATAGAAGAATGGTAATTCAGCAAGGCGATATCTATTGGATAGACTTGGGCGAACCTGTAGGCTCACAGTCAGCTTATCGTCATCCTCATGTGGTGATTCAAAACAATGTTTTTAATCGCTCGCGAATTGCAACTGTTCTTGTCTGTGCTTTAACATCCAATTTAACAAGAGCCAATGCACCAGGAAATATTTTATTGGAGAAGAACGAGGCGAATTTACCCAAACAAAGTTTCGTCAATGTATCGCAAATATTTACCGTCAGTAAAGAACAGCTACAGCAGAAAATTGGGACTTTAGGTAAAGCAAGGATAGAACAGATTTTAGCGGGAATTCAATTGGTAATCGAACCGAGAGATGTTTAATCTAACTCACTCCTAAAAAACAAATTAATCTGCTTAGGCTGGGAAAGGGTTAAGGGGAAAAGAGTAAGTTAAATGTCTAATTAATTTTATTTAAGTACTTAACTAACTCAAATTGCTGAGATTGGGCATCGTGTTTACTGGTTCATCAGGAGCTTGAGTTTCACTTGAAGGTACTTTCTCCAAATCTCCTGTTAAAGCTTCGCTTTCATTAATAGGAATGGGTTCAAACGATACTTTAGCCTCCAGCCAAGCGGTAAGTAATTTTGGGAGATTGCGCTTGAGCCAGTATAAAGCAGCCAGACGGGCAACAGGCTTGATATAACCTACCAATACCTTCATCATCTTATTTAGTGGTGGGTTATGCAGTTTCTGGTTGGCATAGTTGATTGAACCAACATCAATTAAACTATCAACAATTAGTTTTAGAGCTACTTCTTCTCGTTCGACAATCTGCTGCAACAGCAAGTTAACATCACGCATCCGCTCTTGCTTTTTTAATTCTTCAGCAGAAATTGGCTTCGCGTTGAGAGGTTTTTCTGAATATGTCAGCATATAAGATATTAATTAATATTTACTAAATCTAAGATTTAAAGTTATTCCTCATTTTATGTCTCTTTTTTCTGTAACACTGTCAGAGTAAATACAAGAACAAAAGTTAAATGTGCTAAATGAGCTAGAGCAGGACATTAATTCATGCAATTATTATGGCGCATGGTTGTGTTGACTTATCAGAATCAGCAAAAAATTAATTTTAGCTGTAGACAAATCAATTTAAGTACATATGCGAATCTACTCTACTAATTCTGTCTCCAATTAACTTGTCTAATTTTAGCGGACTCGTCGCACTGAGGTCGATCTGTAAAATTTGCCAAAATAGGTTTAAGTTTTTCTGCCAGGATCTGAGAGTTTTCTGACTTAAGTAACAAGCTTGTATGACTGCCAGGAATTTCATCAATATCAATTCCCCCCATGGCGATTCCTTGCCAACCTCCGTAAGGATCAAAATAACCATAAGCCTGTCTAACCCGAGCGCGGAATAGAGTTAATTTTCCCTCGTAAACAGTTGGTGTATATCGTTGATTTGCTTGAAAGTTAAGATTTTGAATCTGCGAGATCAGCTTTTGCTCTGGCGAACTCATCAAATTGATTAGTTTTAAATATTTCTGTTGCCAAGACCAAGGTATTTTAGATTGTAAAGCGTATTCAAATCGATCTGTGAAATAAGCTAATTTTTCCCTAAATGATAATTCACTCAAATTGTTAAGGTGAATTGATAAGCGTTGTGGAAATGTCGATTTATCGTAACCATTCGGTCCAAAACAATCAAATAATGCCAGCACAGCTACGGTTTCTCCTTGTCGCGACAGTTGCTGTGCCATTTCAAAAGCTACAAAACCCCCAAAAGAGTGTCCTGCCATAAAATAAGGCCCTCGTGGTTGAACTAATTTAATTTCTTCCAGATAACTGCTAGCCATCTCTTCGATGGAAGTTAATGGTGTTTGTTTGCCATCTAAACCTCTTGCCTGTAGCCCATAAATAGGTCGTTCTGTTCCTAACGCTGTGGCTAGCTTGTGGTAACCTAAGACATTTCCCCCAGCAGCATGAATACAAAATAAAGGAGACTGATTGCCGTGGGGTTGAATACTAACTAAAGAAGACCAAGACGCTGACCATCCTCGCTCTAGCATTAAGTCTGCTAATTGGGCAATTGTTGGTGCTTGAAAAAGAGTTGCTAACGGTAAATTTTTGCCAAAGGTATTTTGAATTTGCTCGAATAAGCGTAATGCTAATAAAGAACTACCCCCCAGCTCGAAAAAGTT
>JBDKJC010000589.1:0-3394 GCA_039796815.1 Cyanobacteriota bacterium
CTTGGTTTTAGCAGGAATGCGCGTCCGAATTTTATCTAAATCATCACGATAGAAAGTAACATCGATCGCACCCACGGCAACAGAAGTATTTTCCAAAATTTCAATTTGCTTGGCTAATAAGTGAGCAAAAGGTACACCTTTGGTATGAATACCCAATAAAATTGTTTGTGATAAATCTGCTGATTTTTCGACAATTTGAGAAGCCAAACGGTTGATCGTGCGCCGAATTTCTTCAGCAGACAATATAGTAACTACTTGAGCTGACATTGATTACAGTGAGCGAACCCTTATTATTTCTGGTATCTATTGATTATATATGCCTAATGTGAATTGCAAATGCTAGTGATTCATTTTTAGCTATAAGCTATAAGCTATAAGCTATAAGCCATAAGCTTCTTACCTAAAAGCCGCCGTATAAGTTCTAGGGACAGTAAATGATGACCAATCAAACTAAAACTAAACAAGTAGTAATCAATTCACCGTTAGATATGCACCTGCATTTTCGCGAAGGTGCAATGGCGCAGACAGTTATTCCGCTTACTTCCTATGCTTTTGCAGGAGGGGTAATTATGCCTAATTTAGTGCCAGTGGTGGATAATTTAGAGCGCTTAACTGGATATCTTCAAGAGATTAAGACTAACCTTGGTCAAGATGTCTTTGAGCCATACATGACAGTATTTTTTAAAAACTATACTTATCAAGAACTAGAAAAGTTAAAGCCACATATTTTAGGAGTCAAGCTTTATCCTGCGGGAGTGACTACTAATAGTGAGGACGGGGTTGCTACCTTAAATCAAGCCGAGACGACGATTAAGTATCTTGAAGAGCTAGAGATTCCTTTATTGGTACATGGAGAAACTCATGGCTTTGTCATGGATCGAGAAAAGCTGTTCTTACCAATTTTTGAAAATCTGGCGCAGAAATTTCCTCAGCTAAAGATCATCATGGAGCATATTACGACAGCCGAGGCTGTATCTCTGCTAGATAGATATGAAAATATTTACGCTACTGTAACCTTGCATCATTTAATTATTACTCTAGATGACCTGGCTGGAGGTTTACTTAGACCACATTTATTTTGTAAACCGATCGCTAAACGTCCTGAAGATCGTGCAGCTTTACTTGATGCTGCGATTAAGGCTCATCCTAAACTGATGTTTGGTAGCGACTCTGCGCCTCATCCTCTCCATCAAAAAGAGGCTTGTGGTTGTGCTGCGGGGATCTTTACTGCACCGATCGCTTTACAGGCTTTAGTAGAGTTATTTGAGCGACATCAGGCGATCGCTAATTTGCAAGCTTTCGTTTCTGATAATGCTCAACGTATCTATGCCATCCAACCACCACCAAAATCTGTAACTTTGGTTGCCAATCCTTTCAAAGTACCTTCAATGTATGGCACTGTTACACCTATGTTTGCTAACCAAGAAATATCTTGGTCAATTACTCAGGTCAGTTAATTGCAGTTTATAAATCTTTTCGATGTAAAAAACGCATTCAAAATCACCTGCTACTTGGTTTTAGTAAGTTTTGATACCAATAGTCGAAAAGATCGATGCCAGCATGATTGCAGTCTTAAATATATGGCAATATTGCAGCATGAATAACCACGCATCACTGGTAATCGCCTCAATTTTAGGTTTGGTCGCAGGAATGAGCCATGGTATAGTCTCCCATTCTCACAACCTACCTTTCTCTTTGTCAGAGCAGGTTATTGAATCAATTAGTACCACTCATACCAGCAGTTTTGATTAAAAGTTTAATTAAAACTAGTCAAACATTAAAAAAATATAAAAAGTAACTGTTGTTACATTTTTACTTGAGATAATACACATAGTTTATTATCGTCAGTGTTGTAACAAATGCGTTCACGTACATCAAGCAAAAGTTTATCTCCTTCCCATGCCTTGATAGCGATTCCTGTAGCTGGTCTAATAACTTTTGTGGTTGGCTACACTGCTTCTCGCGCTAGTTTAGACCAAACTTCAAGCCAAAATACAGTTGCTGAAGTGAGTAATGTGGTCATTCCACATGAAGCTAGCCTGTGGAGTGGTTTTGCTAAATAGTCTAGATATTAACTGTCGAACAATTAATCAATTATTAGAAATCAAATTAATAAAAAAAGGCGATCGCCTTGATATTTTGCGATCGCCTTTGCTTAATAGATTAAAAATAAATGATTGCAAGTTGCTATAAGTAAAAACTAAATTATCTTTAATTCAGTAATAGCTTGAATCTTAAAAATATTCTAAAGTTCGTAGCAAAATAAACCCATCTGAGGTAACTCAAAACACCATTGTTCGGGAGTTAAAACCAACTGTTTTTTTGCTTTACTGTCCTTAGTTTTTTTCTTTGATGCGTGCGCAGGTAAGGTATTAAAACTAAAGATAGTGAGAGCTAATAAAAGATAAGATATTTGGTTTTTCATGATGTTTAGTAGCTAGTAATCAAGTTTTATTAAAGTTTTTTTAGATAAAGCCAGTATAAATTTAGCGTTATCAGTAACCAGTGATGATTGTCACTCTTTAAAACCCTACCTAGTCACTTAAACAATGGACTAGTAACTAGTTAATTAATTTAATTAACTAGGTTTTTTTTGGTTAACTTGAAAATCGTTACTAAACTAAGCAGTATTAATATAAGTTAGCTACATACTCTCCATAGCCGTTATAAGGGAGTGTTTCCTTAATTTCCCAAGATAATCCAGGACCAGTACTAATAAACTTTTCTGTTGCCTGTGACCAACGGGGATGAGGTACATTAGGATTAACGTTAGCTTCAAACTTATATTCGTTAGGGTCAAGAGTATTCCAGTAAGTTGCAGGTTGTTGCGCTAAAAACTCAATTTTAACAATCGACTTTGCACCTTTAAAACCATATTTCCAAGGTGTTACCATTCGGATTGGTGCGCCATGTTGTTTGGGTAAATCGTGACCAAAGATACCCGTAGCGAAAAAAGCTAAGTCGTTAGCCATTTCTTCAATCCGTAATCCTTCCGTATATGGCCAAGGTAATGAGCCAAGATGAAAACTAGGACCTTGAGTAATCTGAGGATCGTAAAATGAGGTAAAGCTGACAAACTTTGCTTTAGCGGTGGGTTCAACATCTGCTAACAGTGCCTTCATGGGAAACCCAATCCAAGGCAACACCATCGACCAAGCTTCAACACAACGAAAACGATAGACCCTTTCTTCTTGAGGAAATTTTCGTTTCAAATCATCCAAGTCATAGGTACGAGGATTATTAACCAACCCCGCAACCTCTACTTTCCAGTTTTCTGTAGGTAGCTTTTGAGCATCAAGCCAAATTTTCTTAGTTCCACCAAATTCATAAAAATTGTTATATTGCGCTGCAATCTTTTCTTCAACAATTGGTCTATCTACCTGCTGAAAATTAG
>JBDKJC010000590.1:0-3389 GCA_039796815.1 Cyanobacteriota bacterium
TAATTATGATTCTGCTACCAGATGAAGTCCAAAAACAAGTTTATACCCAACAGATTGCCCCACACCTCAGTGATGGTAAAATTTTAGCCTTTGCTCACGGGTTTAATATTCACTTTGGGCAAGTTCTTCCTCCCCAAGGTGTAGACGTAATCATGGTTGCGCCTAAAGGTCCAGGACATCTAGTTAGACGTACCTATACTCAAGGACAGGGTGTACCCTGCTTATTTGCGGTATATCAAGACGCCACAGGGCAAGCACGCGATCGCGCGATGGCTTATGCTAAAGGTGTAGGTGGTACTAGAGCAGGAATTTTAGAAACTTCTTTTAGAGAAGAAACTGAAACTGATTTATTTGGTGAACAGGCAGTACTTTGTGGTGGACTCAGTGCCTTAATCAAAACTGGTTTTGAAACTTTGGTAGAAGCTGGTTATCAGCCCGAACTAGCTTATTTTGAATGTCTGCATGAAGTTAAGCTGATCGTCGATTTAATCGTAGAAGGCGGTTTGGCTAAAATGCGTGACAGTATTTCCACTACAGCAGAATACGGCGACTATACTCGTGGTCCGAGAATTGTTAATGAACAAACCCGCACGGAAATGCGGAAAATTCTGCGAGAAATTCAACAAGGAGATTTCGCCCGCGACTTTATCTTAGAAAATCAAGCAGGTAAACCAGGATTTACGGCAACTCGTCGCTTAGAAGCAGAACATCCGATTGAAGAAGTGGGTAAAGATGTTCGCGCTCACTTTAGTTGGCTGAAAAACAATTAGGCTGGATTAGTTTGGTTTAGACTAAATGAGTTATTAGTATTAGGAGAGTTAGCTCTCCTTTTTTTGTATAATCGTCGCGAATGAAAAGTTATGGGTAAAGAGAGTTTCGGGTTAGACAATCGGCTATATGAATACTTACTTTCAGTATCCCTAAGAGAAAATGAGGTGCTAGCCAAATTACGTCAGGAAACTAGCCAACACACAGCTAGCATTATGCAAATAGCCCCCGATCAAGGTCAGTTTATGGCGTTGCTAGTCAAACTGCTAGGAGCTAAAAAAACTCTAGATATTGGCGTATTTACAGGCTATAGCTCTTTAGTAGTGGCGTTAGCGTTACCTGAATCGGGAAGAGTAATTGCTTGCGATCGCGATCCTCAATCTACCGAGATTGCTCGTCGCTATTGGGAATTGGCAGGAGTGAGCCACAAGATCGATCTGCGTCTAGCACCAGCATTAGACACCTTAGATCGGTTAATTGCTGATGGTGAAGCTGGTAGTTTTGACTTTGCCTTTATTGATGCTGATAAATCGAACTACTCTAACTATTATGAACGGGCTTTAACTCTTTTACGTCCTGGAGCAATAGTGGCGATCGACAATGTTCTTTGGTCTGGTAGTGTAAGCGATCCTGATGATACAGATAAAAGAACGGTTGCCATTCGGGAATTTAATCAAAAACTCCATCAAGACAACCGAGTCGAAATTAGTCTGCTGGCGATCGCCGATGGTCTAACTTTGGCACTTAAGCGGTAATTGGCGGTAATTGTGGGCAACGATTCTTTAATCTCAGCTTAGTAAACTTTATGGTAATGGCGGACTAGGAGGACTAGGGGGATTAGCAAAGGGATTGATGGTGTCGGGTAAGCCAGGAAGAGTGCCAGAGCCAGGTAGAGCAGGATTCACTCCAGGAGTCGGCGCAGCTTGTACTGGTTGAGAGCCTTCTGGGAGAGTTGCCAGTGCCACGCGATCGCCCCCCACGTCTCGTAGAATATCTAGAACTTCGACTACTTCTCTATATGTAGAGTTTTTAGCAGCATACAAAGTCATTAAACCATCAGGGTTAGACTGTCGGAATTTTTTAATTTCCCACGACAAATCGGCGCGACTAACCAAAGTCTTATCAACGTATAGCTGACCAAGATCATCAATAGTCACAATTAAGATATTTTGCAACTGTGGCGTGCCAGTTTTTGCTTGAGGCAAATCTAGACTAATTGCTTGTTGACGAGAAAAATTGACCGCGGCTAAGATAAAAAAGATCAAAATACAAAAAATAACGTCAATTAGAGGCAATATTTCAATATTAGCCCCACTTTGCTGGCTATCATCCTGCCAGAGATTCATCGGTTTAATTGGTTTAGATTGGTACTTTCGTTTACGACTCATGTAAGTGATTACTGATTACTAATTACTGATTACTGCTCATTACCCATTACCCATTACCCATTACCCATTGCTCACAGCTTGGGTGGTTTAATTTCGACAAAGGAATATTGATCGTTGTTGACAATACCAGTGGGTTCTTCGTCTGAGTCTTCTAATTGTGACCAGCGATCGCGATACATAACTTCAAGACGGCTACCAGTGCGACGTAAGATTCTAATCTGATTTGCCCAAAAAGCCTGAAACATACGATAAAAGCTGAGGCTAACAATGGCGACTAGCAAACCTGCCGCCGTAGAGATCAATGATTCCCCAATCCCCAGAGTTACTCCAGAAGAATCTGCCGTACCTAAGTCACTAATTTTAATTGAACTTAAGGCTTGAATTAGACCCCAAACCGTCCCAAATAAGCCTAATAGGGGAGAAAGAGCAATAATTGCTTCTAGTACTTTATCTCCCTTGCGCATCCGCGCTACCTGTTCTTCGGCTGCCGATTCTAGGGCGATGTGAAACATATCAGGATCGGGGTTAGATAGCCGAAAGGGAGAATAAACAAAATTTCCCAAGGGGTGATTAATATGTTCCTGGGCAATTTTACCTACCAAATTCCAGTTGCGTTCGGCAGCTTCCATGATCTGATTAAAGATTTTCTTTTCTTGGAAAACTACCCGCGACCAAAACCAAAGCCGTTCAAGAATAGTTGCTATAGATAGTACTGAAAGAAACAGCAGAGGGTACATAGAAATACCACCCTTCTCAATAATTTCTAAAAAATTCATCTTACGCCAATTACCTCTTAATATAATTTTTAATTAAAATTACTTGGACAGTTCAAACAGTTTAGGTTATTCCAGTTTAAGTCTATATATACAAATAGCAAAGGTTACACTCAAATCCTGGTAATCTAGAATTTTTCTAACATGGGTTTTGATTCATGTCTATAGTCAAGGAATTGAGTAATTTACCTCAGCAACTGGATGTAATTTTTCGCGTCTTAGACTACTATAATCTGCACTGTTAATCATCAATGGCTAATGAACCGTAATACTTTTTGGGGAACTTTTGCTATGGTTTTGCTACTGGGTTTAGCTGCATTAGCATCTAAGAAAGAAGCAAGCTCGATCGGTTCTCTAAATCAGCTATCTACTACATCTAAGCTAATTGTTATCAAACCAGAAGCTAAACTAAATCAGCTGGTAAACGCCAATAATCGCTTTGGTTTCAATCTATTTACTC
>JBDKJC010000591.1:0-3386 GCA_039796815.1 Cyanobacteriota bacterium
TTCCTTCCTCAACTTGGGGACGCACCTGAGATTCATAAATCTCGTTGCCCCGCCGAGCAAATTCTTCTTTAGTGTAGAGGAGTTGATTAACTGTCATTGGCTTAACCTCATTTCAACGTTGCTTATATATTTTAGCTTAGGTCTAACGCTGAACTCTGGGCTGCTGAAAAACTTAGAAAGTTTACCAAATATAGTGCGATCGCCCTACTTCCCCCCCTAATATCAAAAGTAACTTCAACGCTGTTTTTGGTATGAGAATATGTTGTTTTGAAAAAAAGCCGTATTTCATCTGAAGCCTATTTATATCAATAGCGACTACTATATGAAAGATTTCTAATAATTTGGATTTATTGATGAGACTATATTCATACTGTCTTCGTTATGACGATGGTGCTGCACCCAATCCATATTGGGGAATATGCACGTTAGCAATCTGTAAACCAGTAATTCGTAGAACCGCAAATCTTGGTGATTGGATTGTTGGACTAGGCTCGGCAACATCGCCGATTGGAAATATTTCACAATACGTAGTCTACGCAATGAAAGTAACAAACAAACTTTCAATGTCTGAATATGAAAAATTTTGTCAACATCAATATCTTAATAAGATTCCAGATTGGCAAAATTTCAATTTCACAAAAAGAGTTGGAGATTGTATTTATGACTTTTCTAACTCAAATCAATCACCCCGACTCCGTGATAGCGTACATAGCGAAGGTAACAAAGAGACTGATTTAAAAGGTAAAAATGTATTGCTTTCAGACCATTTCTACTATTTTGGAGATCGACCTACTCCCTTCCCGCTGTAAGATAAGGTAAAGAGGGAAGAAGAGCAATGAATCAAACAAAAGCTTTGCAGAAAAAGCCTTTTGAGCGAGACGAGTGGCAGAAATATTACTACCGTCATCAACAACAGTATATTCGCCATCGGTTGAAAGCAATAGAACTCTTGCACGAAGGCAATAGCCGTCTTCAAGTATGTGAGCAAGTGGGATGCAGCTACGATACTCTCACCAGTTGGCTTCGTAAATATCTCCAGGGTGGGCTGAAGTCATTAGTTAGCCCAATTAGACATCAAAAGCCAAGTCGGCTAACGCTCGAGCAACAACAACAACTTAAAGGGATGATCCTTACTCAACGTCCAACGGACTATGGCATAGAACGTCAGATGTGGACAGGCGCGATACTCTCTGAGGTTATTGCCCAACGCTTTGAGGTGCAGTTAAAAGACTCGCGAATCTATGAATTGCTCGACGAGCTTGGCTTATCGTATCAGCGCGCCCATCGAGACTACGCCAACGCTGACCCGAAGGCACAAAAAGAGTGGGTAGACACAGTAAAAAAAAACTCCAATCACAATCAGCAGGGAAACTTACAGTCTTTTTTGACGAATTTGCCGTCTATGATCGTCCCAGTCTATTCTATGGCTGGGCAGAGTGCAATACTCGTCCACAAGTCAAAAGTGATGAGCGCCGTAAACGCAACAAACTGAACGGGATGCTCTGTGTTGATGCCGTTAGTGGGCAAGAGTTTTTTCGCTTGAGTCCTGGTTCTAAAACAGAGGACGTTTCGGAATACTTGGCAGAGTTATGCCTGGACTGTGTGGAGCTAGGTTACAACCAACTCTGTATTATCCTTGACAATAATCCGACCCACAAACAAAAAATGCAATCTCAGTTAGCTTTGCATCTTGAACAGATGGGACTGACCAAATCAATTATGGTCGAATGTCTCTATCTTCCGCCCTATTCGCCTAAGTTGAACCTAGTAGAGTATGTGATTCATCTACTGCGCTTGAAGTTTCTGCATCATCTCCCGATGGAAACAACGCTCTTACAGATTGAACAACGGTTAGTTCAGTTTCTCAATTCTCATCAGTTTCTCTCCGCTGAACAGGTTCAAAAAACACTCAATTTCATTTTCTCATTACCTACCTAATCTTTTGGCGGGAAGGGAGTATCTGGCTTACAGAAGAGTTACATCCAATAATTCACTCAAATCAGGGTCATAAGTCATCAGCTAATAATTCTTACGCAAATAGATTTGTGTCGTGGCTTGAAGGTTCAGGATATGAACCTAATACTCTTTATGGTGAACCACAGCTAAAGAATCAAATTGCAAATGCCCAAGATTGCAGAGGAATTTGTTCTAATCAAGATCTCGAAGATGATGAAGCTGAAATTAAACTGGCTTGTGAAAAATAGAATTTGATTTGCTTTACTGCCCTAACCTCTTCTTCGCGCCTTGAACATTACCCAGTTGTTTCAACGCCATTGCCGACACCAAACAAACACCAGCAGTAATATAAAGTCCTTTATTTCCTGTTCCCATCCCAATAGATCTAACCACTGCAAAAGAGAACAGCATCGCGATAATCACGGGCATAATCACCACATAGTTCGTGTGTTTATTTTTATCTGTACAAATGTGCATATAATAAATTAATGAGGTATCAATGGGACAAAAACAAGGCATTAAGCAACTTAAACAAACATGGCATAGATTTTGCTGATGCCGTATCGGTCTTTTCTGACGAATTAGCAATCACCATTTTTGATGATCGCTTTGAAGAAGAAAGATATATCACCATTGGGATAGATCTTTTTAGTAGGATTTTAGTTGTGACCTACACTATGCGAGATGATGAAATTCGTCTGATTTCTGCCCGTAAAGCCAGTAAAAATGAGCGATTACAATATGAGGAAGGATAAAAGATGAACTCTGAATATGATTTTAGTCAAGGCTCACGGGGTGCTGTTGAACCAATTCCACCAGGAAAAAGCCGTATTACTATTCGTCTAGATGATGATGTCTTGGCATGGTTTCGAGGGGAAGTTCACGAAAGGGGCGGTGGCAATTACCAAACATTAATTAACGAGGCACTGCGACAACATATCCAACAAAAACGTGAACCGTTAGAAGATACATTACGGCGAGTTTTGCGAGAAGAACTAAAGCAAGTAGAAAAACAGTAAATTTTTCAAAAGCTCTCAAATTGCTCCCGAACTTTAGTACGAGAAGCAAGGCAAAAAAACTGTAGTTCTGTAGAACTAAATATCGATTAAAGACGAGTCAAATCTTAGGGTTACTAAGGTTGACTCGTTGTTATTTTTGATATGTAGATCACACACACATAAAAACTACAGTTGTCAAAACAATGAATAGCACTTTTAACGTAAAGCCCCAACCTCAAGTACAAGATCGAGTACAAGAAGAATTTCAATTTGAACCTCAATCCAAATCAAGGAACGGTAAAAAACTTTATTCCAAAAAGTTCATGTCCAGTTTCCGTGTCGAATCCAAAGATACGCCTTTTGTCGCTGTCGGTATTGCAGGCAGCATCTACTTGGCGGTTACCGATCTAGTTTTGTTGGTTACCTGTAGCG
>JBDKJC010000592.1:0-3381 GCA_039796815.1 Cyanobacteriota bacterium
TATCTTTTATAATCCTTGTTCTGTTTAAATTGTAGGCTGTGAGATCGCGCTTCAACTTTTCATTATTTTGGCTATTAGCAAATAATTAATGGTCACAGCAAGATTCTCATCAGATTAGCAATAAGATTTGTTAAATCAATTGAGTTCGATATCTTAAGTGTTTGACAAATGTTTTCCTTTCATCGCCCTTTGCAAGAAAATTAAGATTACTCCAATTGCTGTAAAAATTAGTGCCAGAACGTGACTTGACAGAGAAGCAAAGGCAACCAAAATCAGATTAAACAATAGTGCGATCGCTGGAATTATAGAAGGAACTTTAAAACCACTAGTTTCAGGTTCTCGACGTTTGATCAGCAGCAGTGAAAGGTTAACTAGACAAAACATTGCCAAAATCAAGGTGGCTGTTGTTCCTGCTAGAAATTCTAGAGTCCCAGAAAGTGAGAGAAAAATGGCAACTGGTAAAATAACCAGCAGCGTGCGATAAGGGGTAGCTCTACGGTGATGTAATCTCCCTAACCAAGCTGGTAGTAAACCTTCACGCGACATCCCAAACAACAGTCGCGAGGCTGTGACAAAGTTGAGTAGTGTCGTATTGAGTACGGCAAACAGAGCAATAATTGTAAAAACGATTTGAGGAAAACTGGGCTGCGCTCGGCGTACCACATCTAATAGTGGAGCTTCCGAAGCACTTATCTCTACAGGATTAAGTACCTGAAGTGCCAGCCAGGAGACCAGTATATAAATTACACCAGCGATCGCTAGAGCCAAAAGAATTGCCCTTGGTACATTACGTTCAGGATTTTTGACTTCTTCGGCAACATTGACAATATCTTCAAAGCCAATGAAGGCGTAGAAAGCAAGTGCTGCTCCCTGAACGACTGCCACCCAACCTATTGCTTGTCCATCGGGGACGGCAGCAGGATTAACTGTACTACCACCACTGAGAAAGAAAAATGCTACCACAATCACAATCAACAGACCTGTCACCTCGACAAAGGTGCAAAAAATGTTGAGAGCCGAGGACTCTTTCATGCCTCTAAAATTGATAAATGCCAGCGCGAAAAAAAGTGCCAAGACAATCAGCCAAGCTGGAATAGCCGGTATAAATGCATTAAAATAGCCAGCAAATGCTTTCGAGAGCGTCGCCATCGAAACTAAGCAGGTACAAAACATTAACCACCCGACTAAAACTGAGAGCCAGTCAGTGCGAAACGCTCTGTGGACAAAGCAAGCAACCCCACCACTTTGGGGAAATCGACTGCCAAGCTCGGCGTAACTTAAAGCCGTTAATGCTGCAACAACCATAGCGGTTAAGAAAGAAGCCCAAACCAAAGTGCCAGAAAGTCCAGCAATTTTACCGATTACTGCATAAATTCCAGCACCTAGAATATCCCCAACTCCATAAATCACTAGGGTTGGTAAGCCAAATACTCGTTTGAGAGAATCTGCTTCAGCTGAATTTACACTTATAACATCTACATCATGTGTCTTCATATAACTTCTAATTCATCAGAATGGAATAAAATCACAATCTAAAAACCTGTAAGTTTGACCAACGGTCACCCGCAGGCACCTTTATTTCTTTATATAATCTTTTTAATTCACAATAACTTTAAATTCTGTAGCATTTGATATCACCCAGATAAAGATTTGTCAGGACAAGATCACATTTTTTTCCCTCAAGCTATGACTTAGCTCTTAGAGCTTCAAGCTTAAAGCTTACGGCTAAGAACTAGTTCATTGGAACGAAGCTAATTCACATCAGACGTGACTTATAAAAACCAACCATAGGAATGCAAACCCTGCCCCAGTAAATTAACTCCTAAATAGCAAACCCAGACTACTATAAAGCCTACTGCTGCTAAGATAGCGGGTTTTCTCCCCTGCCAGCCACGTGTAATTCGAGCATGAAGATAGGCTGCAAATACTAGCCAAGTAATAAATGCCCAGGTTTCTTTGGGATCCCAACTCCAGTATGAACCCCAAGCTTCGTTTGCCCAAACTCCTCCTGCAATAATGCCAATAGTTAAGAGGGGAAAACCCAGACCAATTACGCGATAGCTAATATTATCAAGAGTATCTGCCAAGCTTAAACGCTCAGGTGAAAGAGTGACGGTTTCTGTTTGGGGCAAATCGATTACTGCTGTATTGCTAGTGCTGGCATAGACGTTATCCACAGTAGGACTTTTAGTAGTTTTTTGCTTAACGCGATCGCGAAAACTACCAGTTCCTACCGAACTTCCTTTTAACTCTACTTTCTGACCACGGGTAACAATTAAAAAGCCGATGGCGATCGCACTTCCTACCATCAAGGTTGAATAACTTAACATCATTACGCTCACGTGCATCATAAGCCAATTAGATTTCAAGGCTGGAACTAAGGGTGCTGATGCCTGCATTTCTACAGGTAAACTGAGGGCAGCAAAAGCGGTAATACACATTGCTACGGGACTTGTTACGACTCCCACCAAGCGGCTACGGCTCATTCTTTCTGCCACAAAATGAATTGTGGTAATACCCCAAGCTAAAAAGAATAAAGATTCATACAGGTTGCTGAGGGGAAAATAACCCGCTTCAATCCAGCGAGATCCTAAGAGAGTAGCCATACATAAATTGGCGATCGCCATTCCTGTCGTACCTAAAGTAGCGAGGAAGGGCAAATTAGGAAAAGCAGCACCTCCCCAATAGATCAGCATGGTAACTAGCAATACCCCAAAGGAAGTATTATCTAAAAAGCTTTCGAGTGCAATTAAATCCATAGTTTTTTTAGAGCCTTACTATCAAGATGATCGAGAATGCGATCGTTATACCAATTTAAAAAGAGAACGCGACACATGATTTCTGTAGGGGGCGAACGGCGGTTCGCCCTTACGATGTATCTGCAATGAATATCGTTTAATTTGGTATTAGATTCAGTGTATGTTGTATTTTTAAATACTTCTCTACATTTCTCTACTACCTTATTGTAAAAAAAATCGGGATAAATTACTGGAGTTTCTGCTATTATTTACCACTATTCACGACAAAACTGGCAAAATTTTGCTCAACTTGTTGACCAACGTGTAAATGACCATTCATGGAGTAGATCCGCAGCAGCGATCGCTATCACTCTTCACTCTGCTTTAATTATCTGATTTATTGGAGATGTTTATTAAATGCAAAAAGTAATGTTTAATCGTTTGATTAATTTGTTTTCAATGGGAACAACAGTTCTCAGTGTCTTATTATTTGCTTGTAGTACTGTCAGAGCAACGCCATTAAATAGCTATCAAGATGATGATGATTTGGGGCAGGTTACCAACGTTAATCAATTAAGGGATGTTGCTGCTACAGATTGGGCTTACGAAGCTCTTAGAAGTTTAGTTCAGCGCTATGGCTGTA
>JBDKJC010000593.1:0-3378 GCA_039796815.1 Cyanobacteriota bacterium
ATTAACGAAGATTTAGTAAAAACCGTTCAGAAGATTTTAGAACGAAAAGACCAAGTAGATTATTTAATTGTTGAAACTACAGGAGTAGCCGATCCTGTCCCTGTCGCCGTAACGTTTTTGAGTGCGGAGTTACGAGGTAAAACTCGCTTAGATTCTATTATTACTTTGGTTGATTGTGATAATTTTTATACTGAAGCCCAGAAAAACAGTACCGCAGCCTATCAACAAATTACCTACGGGGATATTATCTTACTTAACAAAACTGACTTGGTAGAATCAGAGGTAGTCGATCGCATTGAGGAACAAATTAGCCAACATCGTACTGATGCCAAGATTATCCGCACAGCCAAAGGGAAAGTTTCTCTCCCTCTAGTTCTAAGTGTAGGCTTATTTGAATCAGACCGCTATTTTCAAGAAGAGATCGAAGATTCTAATCATAGTCACGAAGATCATCACCATACCGAACATGAGCATGAACATAATCATAACCATGAGCATAAACATCACGAACATTCTCATCATTTAGATGAAGATGGTTTTACATCTCTATCTTTTGAAACCGAGCAACCTCTGGATATTCGCAAGTTTCAATACCTTCTTGATAATCAACTGCCTGAATCAGTTTTCCGCGCTAAAGGTATTTTATGGTTAAAAGGAAGTCCCGCCCGTCATATTTTTCATCTTAGCGGTAAAAGATTTGGGATTGAAGATGATCGATGGAAAGGTACGCCTAAAAACAAATTAGTCTTTATCGGACAAAATTTAGAGACGGAGAAATTAAGAAAATTACTTAAAGCTTGTGTTTGTTGATTTTGATCTTCGTTGGCAAGGGCAATATCGATCCTGTTACAGTCTCCCCTGCCAAGCCTTTATAAAGTAAAGGTAAGTTCGATGGAAGTTATTTTCGACATGCGACGTACTCTAATTATCACTAAATAATTTAATTATTTGATAGCAAACTTGCTTGAGCTTTTCTTGAGTTCTAATCGTGGGCGGAAAATCTCCCCAAAACTGCCAATTGCCAATTGTGGAAAATTCCCATAGTTGATCGGAGGTTTCATAACCCGATAATTCAACACCGATCGCTTTCAACTGTTCTGACTCAAAATCTCGCTCTAATCTAACTTGCATCAGAATACTACGGCACTGGCAAGGAAAATCTAATTTAGAGAAATGAAATCCAATATCAATGGAATTAGCATTTTCAAACTTTGCTGTTTCTGCATTTTGTGACCAAGGTTTTAGATCGGCAAGACTATTAGGAAATTGAGATCTAAATAAATGTACGATCGCTTCAATTTTACTAATCATCTCCAGACTTTTGGCTTGATCGATCGCATTCACCACTTCAACTCCCTAAAAATTTGAGTTGCAACGAAAACTTCTGGAATGCTCAGAGGAATTTTGTCCAGAATGCTCCCTAGCTGCTACGATCTCCCATACTTCTGACCAACGTTCTTCAATTAGAGATTTCATTTTTTCTGATTGCCACTGGGGAAGCTTACTTCTATGATTTTTGTCTGGGGTATTCATGATTATTTTTTTCCGATCGACTACTAACATCATTTACACTTACTGCCACCTGTTGACTACTTAAGAGATTGAAAAACCAATGCGTGAAGTGTTTGTGTTTAATCACGCATCGGAGAACATCGCAGTTGTGTTAGCTTACAAGCCAGTCTCCATAGCTAAATTTGCCTTCAAGAGAATCGCCTACTGAGAGTAGGTAAGTGGAACTCCAATAAATCGTGACTATTTTTGGCTAACAAAAACAACATATCATTTTTCTCAAATTCTTGCAATTTATTCTCAATAGTGTCACTATCATTTTAGTAGCTCATTTAAAGTCTAGGAGACAAATGAATAGTTTTACTCAAGAATTAAAAGACACTACTCAAGTATTGGTGACTGATGGTAAAGGTATTCTGGCAATGGATGAAAGTAACGGTACTTGCGATCGCCGCTTTGAGAATTTGGGAATCGCCACCACTGAAGATAATCGTCGAGCTTATCGAGAATTAATTTTAACTGCTCCTGAACTTAGTAACTATATTAGTGGAGCAATTTTGTACGATGAAACAATTCGTCAATCAACTCAAGCAGGGATTCCTTTTGTTCAAGTAATGAAGAATGCTGGCATGATTCCAGGAATTAAAGTTGATACTGGAGCAAAAGAACTAGCTGGGCATCCTGGAGAAAAAGTAACAGAAGGGCTTGATAATTTGCGCGATCGCCTGACAGAATATTATCAAATGGGTGCGCGTTTTGCTAAATGGCGAGCAGTAATCACTATTGGTGAGACTATTCCCAGTGATGGTTGTATTGAGGCTAATGCTCATGCCTTGGCTCGTTACGCTGCTCTATGTCAAGAAAATGGCTTAGTACCGATTGTTGAACCAGAAGTTTTGATAGACGGCGATCATACTATTGAACGTTGTGGTGAAGTGACCGAAAAAACTCTGCACGAAGTATTTCGTCAACTATACTTGCAGAATGTCGCCTATGACCAAATGATTCTCAAACCTAGTATGGTCATTGCTGGTGCGCACTGTCCCGTACAAGCTAGTGTGGAAGAAGTAGCTAAAGCAACTATGGGCTGTTTAGCCAAGACAGTCTCTCCTGCCGTACCTGGAATTGCTTTCTTATCTGGAGGGCAAAGTAAGGAGCGGGCTTCTGCCCATTTAAACGCTATGAATCAAATGTTTAAAAACCAATCTCCTTGGCGAGTTACCTTTTCCTATGCCCGTGCTATTCAACAACCTGCATTGGAACATTGGCGCGGTAATTCTAATAATATTGCTCAAGCACAAAAATTACTGGTGCATCGGGCGATGTGTAATAGTGCAGCTAGTCAGGGTACTTACAATGCAGACATGGAAAAACAACCTGCATTAGTCTAGTTTTAGGGGTACGAGGCGGGCATATACGGACTGATTCGTTTAGTACTCTTCTATTTCTCCTCTATTACAGTAACGAGTAACCAATCCAACTTGTTACTGTTTTCTTCATCAAAGTAACTAACTATGGGTTTAAGTCAACGACAGTTATGTGAATACTTTGGCTGGGATTACAAAACTATTGCTCAACAAGCCAAAGCCAAAGGATTGAGTACTCATGCTCACCTACAGCAAAAAACGGGCTGGATCTTAAGAAAAGAGGTTTATTATCCTCCAATTGATAACTCTTCTAGGTACTAAAAACAACTCTTCTACACGAAATCTCAATCCATATTTATTCTGATTGAAACATTTCATGAACTAAATATTAGCCTTATTGGCGATCGCTTTTTCAAAACTTTCTTGTAACTCAACCATACTCATCGCCCCCAAATCTCCTTGTTGGCGAGTACGAATGCTCAGGGTGTGATGCTCAACTTCC
>JBDKJC010000594.1:0-3374 GCA_039796815.1 Cyanobacteriota bacterium
TAGCAGTATCTCACCAAAGCAATACAATTAGTTTGGATAGTTTGGAGCAAAAAAATAGATTTGACCTTGTTGGGGTTACATTACAAACTCCTGATGGAAAACGCACCCTGATTGAAGATTTATCTGTAACAGTTCCGCGAGAGTCAAGTCTGCTGATTACTGGAGATTCAGGGATAGGTAAGAGTTCTCTGGTTAAAGCGATCGCTGGTTTATGGAATACTGGTACTGGGTGTATTGTTCGACCAAAGCTAGAAGAAATATTTTTTCTACCACAACGACCATACTTTGTTATTGGTTCTTTACGAGAGCAGATGTTGTATCCTCAAAGTAATGAATACACAACAACAAAAGAATTACAACAAATATTGATTAAAGCCAATTTTGAAAATCTAATAGAGAGAGTAGGAGGATTAGATGTAGAGTTGGACTGGTATAACATTTTGTCATTAGGAGAACAACAAAAGCTTGCTTTTGCCAGATTGCTTTTGAGCAAGAAAAAGTATGCTGTATTAGACGAATCTACAAGTGCTTTAGATATAGAAAGCGAAAAACATTTGTATCAGCTTTTGCAAGATTCCGATCTTACTTATATCAGCGTAGGTCATAGACAGACATTAATTCCATATCATCAAAGCGTTTTAAAGCTAGTGAGAAATGCAGAATGGGAGACAATATCTCCTGAAGAATACAGAAAACGAAACGAAATGGGCTTTTAACAACAATCAAGTATTAATTAACATATAGAATCTAGATCGATTAATTGTTGAGCGTTAATTGTGCTGCCTCTTGCTCAATTTCTTTAAACTGATCGATTAACGGTATAACTTTTTGTTCTTCTGCGGCAACATAACTATAAATATTGGCAAAGTTGCGTTCGATTTCTTCATAGATAATGTCTAACTTAGAATTTAACTTAGCAGATAGTTCGCTTTCAAAACGGGTTTTTTCCCGATCCAGTTTTTCTTCAAACTGTTTAATAATTTTGCGCTTTTTCAAAACTAAAGTTCCACCCGCAAACAACAAACCAACTCCAGCAAAAGCAGTGCCGATAATATCTAATAATACTATCTCTGTTAAAGCGGCGATCGCCGTACCCGCAACAGTAGCTGCACCACCACCCAAAAATCTAGGGGCAACACTGGCATTGACGGATTCAATGGAATGAAGAAAATTTTTATCGTCGAGCAGGGTAGCAACTTTTTGCTGCACATCTTCAACTATTTCTTGGCGACTTTCAATCGTGTTAACGGTAATCACATTAGTGTTTACGTGGTTGACTTTGATATCGTGCAAGTCATCGATCAGACTGTGGAGTAGATCTTTAATGCCGCCGACAAAGTGTTTAATCCCATCTTGGGATATTTCACCCAGAGAAGTCTTTAGTTCGTACTCGCAGCTTTGCTTTAGCTCATCCATCCAGGTTGGGGCAGATTTTTGAGTCCGAAATAGTACGGCAAATGAACCCTTTACTAGAGTGAATAAAGATAGTTGTTCGCGAAAATCTGCTTTGACTCGGGCGGTAATTGTATCGTATTTAGTGAGGAGTCGCTTAATCAAAGATTCCAGCTCAAAGCCTGACTGACGTTTATTTTGCAGCAATTTAGTTTTGATCTTGCTTACAACTGCCCGATCTTTAATTAACTGCTGCTGCACCGTAACCAAGTCTTTTCTCAACAGGTCAATAATTTGCTCACTGGTTTTCTTTACTTCTTGAAGCTTTAATCTTTTGGTGCTACCATCTTTGAGAGTTTGCTGAATATAATTTCTCACCTCTGGAAAACCACTAATATCGGTTTGACCATTTACTTCCCACTCAACGGAGGTAGCAAAGACAACAGGCGATTGAATACCTTTTTGCGTGGCTAATTCTACTAGCTTTTCTTTGTTTTTGGCTAATTCTTCGGGTTTAGCTAAATCTGCCTGTTGCAGGACAAATACGACTTTTTTACGCCACTCTTTATTTACGTAGTTTAATAATTCCCAAGCGCTACGAGTATAAGGATTTTTGGCAAAGAAGACAAAGAAAATTAAATCGCTATTAGGGATAAAATCTTTAGTAATCTCCTGATGATTTTCGACGATCGTATTTGTTCCAGGAGTATCCACTACGGATAGAGTTTTAAGAATCTCGTTAGGCAAACCAATCTTGCGCAAATATTGATTTACTGGCTGCTCAAACTGCTCCTGACTATAGATCAGTTGTTGAATGACATCCGTGCAGGGATCGGCTGCGGTTTTACAAATGTCTGCCTGCAACAAAGCATTAACAAAACTACTTTTACCTGCCTTAACTTCTCCTACCACGACGAATAAAAATGGCTCATTAATGTTGACTCGTAAATTACGAATCGTCCTTTGTAGCTGTTGATTGTTAATTTCAGTGGCAAATACTTGTAGTCGCTTTAGTAGGCTATCTAAACTCGATTGATATTGAACCAATGCCTGATCGACAATAAGGTTATTCATTGTGGGCAAGTAATGAGGAATGGGTAGTAGGTAGTAGGTAGTAGGTAATCAAAAAACAATGCTATCTTCAACTCAATACTATGAATCAACATTACAAAGTTAACAGAATAAATGAGTCCTACTAGAGCAGTATTGTGTGGATATTATGGCATGGGTAATGCGGGAGACGAAGCATTATTGGTGTCACTGTTACAAATGCTGCCCGCAGAGGTTGAGCCAATTGTCTTGTCTGGTAATCCGCAAGCTACACAAAAAAGTTATGGTGTTGTAAGTTGCGATCGCAAATCTACTTTTGCCCTGTTAAAAGTTCTGCAACAGTCTGATATCTTTATTTGGGGTGGTGGTAGTTTGATGCAGGATAGCACCAGCCTAGCTAGCCCAATTTACTATGCAGGCTTGATGGCGTTGGCACAACAAAAAGGTTTGACAACTATTGCCTGGGCGCAAGGAATTGGTCCTTTAAACAAATCTTTGACTCGCTGGTTAACTAAACAGGTATTATTGGGTTGTAATGCCGTCAGCGTGAGAGACAATGCTTCAGCAGAGCTTCTGCGTAATTGGCAACTCAAACCCTTAGTTGCTCCCGATCCTGTTTGGGCTTTACACAGCCAAGCTCCCCCAGCATTACCCACTACCGATAAACCAATTGTGGCAGTGGTATTGCGATCGCATCCTTTATTAACCCCTAGTCGTCTTCAGACTTTAATCCAAGCACTTCAAGACTTTCAGGCTAAGAGTAGCAGCTTCATCTTATTACTTCCTTTTCAACCCGCGCAAGATAGAGCGATCGCTGAACAAATTGCTACCCAGCTACAACAAGATCATGTCATCATGTCGATTCCGAATCCTCAACAATTAAAAGGATTATTTAAAGAAGTAAAAATGGCGATCGGTATGCGATTACATAG
>JBDKJC010000595.1:0-3370 GCA_039796815.1 Cyanobacteriota bacterium
AAGAGTTAGGAGATGCACCGATATTAGCATTCACTTTACAGCTAGAAGCAATACCAATACACATTGGCTCTAAATTTGGATGATTAATATTGGCAGGAATAATCATTCTGCCTCTAGCTACTTCATCCCGAATTAAATCTGCTGGCAACCGCTCTCTATTAGCGATGTAATGCATCTCTTCAGTAATGATTCCCTGACGTGCATAATGCATCTGAGATACATTGCCCTGTCCTCGACGCTTGGCAATCCATTCGTGTCTCATATTTTTTCCCTTAATAAACAGCTTCCCTCCGCTGGTGCTAACCAGTCTCAGGTTCTTAGGGTATATCTCAGCCAATCTTTAGGCACCCCTAGCTACATGGAAATTCTAACATTATTCACTCGTGACAATTTCTGCTGAAAACCGAAGTAATTATTTCTTCACCCAAAGCATTATTTCTTAAAAAGCTGTTAGTTTAGTTAATTTAGTTTAAGGGTTTGAAAAAAACATCGAGTAAGCCTTGAGATAAATAGCTTTCTTCCTCATTTCTCACAATCGCCTGAGCCCTTGGCAAATACTTCGTAATAATAATAATTAAGCTTGTCCTAATTGCTGCTTAACGCTCATTGTCAGGCGATCGCTATTTTTGGGGCAAATTAGTTTAACAATTCTTTAATTAGCAACTGTAATCAACAACATTTGAATTTTATTACCATAGAAACAATGAATATTATCGATCGTAATCATCGTTCTTTATTTCTGGCAGGAATATTTTTAGGTTTAGGACAAGGTGGCTTTTTTGATGGTATTTTTTTTCATCAACTACTACAGTGGCATCATATGTTTACCAACATTGAAGGCAGCAACACTGTGGCAGGTTTAGAATTAAATACCTTGGGCGATGGTTTGTTTCATGTCTTTGACTGGATTATGACGCTGGCTGGCATAATTACTCTATGGATAGCAGTTAAACGAGATGATGCTGCCTTATCTACATCAGTTTTAATTGGTGCTTTCTGTATAGGTGCGGGAATGTTTAATGTTGTAGAAGGGATTCTTAGCCATCATATTTTGCAAATTCACCATGTAAAACCAGGAGCGCACCAACTCGCTTGGGATTTAGGCTTTATTGGCGCAGGTGTTTTGTCTGTAATAGTTGGCTGGTTTACGATCGATCGAGATCGAGTAACTGAAGTCTAATCTGGTTCAACCCAGCGATCATCAGACTTGATTAAGTTAATTAATTCCGCTACCCCTCGATCTTGAGGAACTTTCTTAATTTCTTCTCGACCACGATAAAGAGAAATATAACCAGGCTGCTTTCCAACATAACCATAATCGGCATCAGCCATTTCTCCTGGCCCATTGACAATACAGCCCATTACGGCAATATCTAAACCTGTCAGATGCTTGGTTGCCTCGCGTACTTTATGCAACACCTCTTCGAGGTTAAATAGAGTTCGACCACAGGAAGGACAGGCAACATACTCTACCATTGTCTTGCGGAGTCCCAAAGCTTGCAAGATGCTATAGCAAACAGGAATTTCTTTCTCTGGCGCTTCGGTTAAAGATACGCGAATTGTATCGCCAATACCTTGAGCTAAAAGAGTTCCAATCCCAGCAGTAGATTTAATCCTGCCATACTCGCCGTCTCCTGCTTCTGTAACCCCTAAATGTAAGGGATATTCCATGCCCAACTCATTCATGCGCTGTACCATCAGGCGATAGGCTGCCAACATTACAGGCACACGGGAAGCTTTAAGAGAAAGGATAATATTGTAAAAGTCTAGCGATTCACAGATTTTAATAAACTCTAACGCCGACTCGACCATGCCTTCAGGAGTATCGCCATAGGTAAAAAGCATCCTTTCTGAAAGGGAGCCATGGTTAACCCCAATACGCATTGCTTTACCTTGATCTCGCAGTGAGACAACCAAGGGTTCTAAAGTTTCGCGAATTTTATTACCAATTTCGGCAAATTCGCTGGGAGTATATTCAGTGCGATCGCTTTTGGGTTTTTCAAAGACGTACAAACCTGGATTAATCCGTACCTTATCGACATGTTTAGCGACTTCTAGAGCGATTTTCATGCCATTGTGGTGAACATCAGCGACTAGGGGAACTGGCTGATAAGTTCGAGCTAATTTTTGCTTAATTTCAGCCAAAGCTTTAGCATGAGCCATACTAGGGACGGTAACCCTGACAATTTCACAGCCAATTTCATGGAGACGGCGGATTGCGGCAACTGAGCCATCGATATCAAGGGTATCCTCGTTAATCATCGACTGCACCACCACTGGATTGCCACCACCGATAGTTATGTCACCAACTTTTACTCCTCGCGTTTTTCGTCTCTGAATTGTGGTCTCAAAAGCTGTGGTATTGGTAAGGTCAAGATTATCCAGAGTTTGCATAACAAGTGAAATATTGCTCTGTAAAAATTTATTTAGTTCAGATTCTATTGTAAAGCTAAGGGGTTATTACTTTGCTCGGCTGTTATCCATAATCTGAATTATTGCTTGGTTTACCTACCATTTCAAAGTTCCCGCATCATCTCCCTGTTCTCGTTTGACTTTACTATCGTTTTCAAACCATTGAATAATCTGCGTGTGGGTTAGTTCGGCAATTCCTATTTGATAATCTTGAGCGATCGCCTGTAATAACCTTTGAGAGGAAATAGTCAGGCGAGTTAGAAATTTTTCGCTAGTAGAAAGTAGTGCTGCATCAATATCCGCTGATTCTTCAGTCGATAGATATTGATCTGGTGCTATGGACATAATTAATTACTAATTATTTGCGAAGCTGACCCTTTAGGGTATCCTTTAGGACTAATTACTAACCACAGTGGCAATCTGACATTTGGCAGCTTTGATCTTCTACATGTCCGTTGGCGCAAGCCTCACAACAATAATATCGATCGTTTTTTTTGATGGCATTCTCTAAAGAAATTTCACAATGACAGCGATCGCAAGCGCATTTTACTACAGTGGCATTTGTCATAAGATGACTCCTTTTTTACTAGGAAATTAAGTATATTATACTGTGAATATCTGTTTAGATATAGCAAGCAGGATAATTATTTCCCACATGGGGTTGCAAATTAGACATTCAGTCTGCTAAATTAATTGAGCGCCAAAAAACGCAAGCCAGGATAGCTCAGGTGGTAGAGCAATGGATTGAAAATCCATGTGTCCGCAGTTCAAGTCTGCGTCCCGGCATTTAATACATTGCAATTCAGTAAAAGCTAGCCTCTATAGGCGAAATAAAACTACCAAAAGAGCGATCTCCACTAACTTTCTCAAAATCGCTATCCTAACATTGAATTTAGCCATTCCAGGAGTAGTAATAGAGCTATAGCGTTAGGCATTAAGATTAGGACATTTGTAAAAA
>JBDKJC010000596.1:0-3367 GCA_039796815.1 Cyanobacteriota bacterium
ATTAGGAGGCCATTCTTTACTAGTGACCAAACTAGTTGCTCAGTTGCTTAAAGAATTTGAGATTGAGGTGACAGTCATAGATTTATTTGAAGCATCTACTGTAGCCAGGTTGGCTCAACGCATCGAAAAGCTCGCCTGTCTTGGGAAAACTCCAGAGGGAACAACAGCCAATCTAGATCTTGATCGCATATCTGATGGCGATGAAATGTTAGCATTACTCAATGCTGACGCTGTTTTAGACTCTTCAATTCACCCTCAATTGCCAACCCAGACCACTGTTGACCCCCATTTTATTTTATTAACGGGAGCAACTGGGTTTATCGGAGCTTTTCTACTTTACGAACTCTTACAAAAGACCTCAGCCCATATTTATTGTCTAATACGAGCAAATAGCAGCGAATTAGCGGTAAATAAGCTGGAAAATTGTCTTAAATCTTATTTATTATGGCAAGAAAGTTTTAAAAGCAGAATCGTACCAGTTATTGGAGATTTATCACAGCCCTTTTTAGGACTTGCTGAGTCGCAATTTCAAGAGCTTGCCAGTAATATTGACGTTATCTATCATAATGGCGCGTGGGTTCATCACGCTTTTCCCTACTCTTTACTCAAAAATACTAACGTTCTGGGAACTCAAGAAGTCTTGAGATTAGCCTGTCAAACTAAAACCAAGCCCGTCCATTTCATTTCTGCAACCAGCGTTTTCTCAGAAACTGATGATTCTGGTGTGAAAATAATTCGAGAACAAGATAGTATTGATAGTGGTGGAGTTCCCTTCGGCGGTTACACCCAAAGTAAGTGGGTAGCGGAAAAATTAGTCACTGCTGCACGCGATCGCGGACTTCCTGTAAGTATCTACAGGCTCGGACGTATATCAGGACATAGTAAAACTGGTGTTTTCAACGTCAATGACTATTTGTACAGATTAATAATTGGTTGTGTCCAACTCGGCAGTATTCCCGATGCTGAATTAATAGAGGATATAATTCCTGTGGATTATGCTAGCCAAGCTATTGTTCACCTATCGAAACAACAAACTTCTTGGGGAAAAGCTTTTCACGTAACTCATCCTCAACCAGTTTCCACCAACCTGTTCTTTGATAAATTGCGATCGCTCGGTTATCCAATTCAACAAATTACCTACGATCGATGGCACGAACAACTATTAAATATTGCCGAAAATTCTCCCGAACACGCTTTATACCCTCTAGTTTCGCTGCTTACTGGTAACAGTAACAATTCCCAAGCACCAGCCTCTGATTCAGCAATTGTAAAATTTGACTGTCAAAATACTCTCGATGGCTTGAAAAATACTGCAATTACCTGTCCTGCGATCGACGATCAATTACTAGATATCTACTTTTCACATCTAATTAATAATGGTTTTTTAGAACCACCACCCATTCCAATACTTCTTGGGTAGTGGGTAGTGGGTAGTAGGTAGGAGATAGGAGGAGGTGGATGACTTATTGCTTAAACCAAGATTTACCGAAAGCAAATGTTAATCAAGAAGTATTGCCACCCATTCGAGATTCCACTCAAATAAGTCAGGAAAAGTTTCTTACATCAACTTAAATCACTTCTTTTTGACCAGTAGGTTAATTCAAATCATGTCCACTTAATTACTTACCACAAAATTTCTGCATTGTTCTTTGCCCCAAACTAAGCGGGATAAACGCCTTTGCGTCTTTGCCCCGAACTAAGAGAGATAAACGCCTTCGAGTCTTTGAGTCTTTGAGTCTTTGCGCGAGCTTTCATTCAAACTATTCAAACGGAAATGATAACACTTGCAAAATTTATTTATCAAAAATCATGAATACAACTGAAATATCTCCAGAAAATCGCTATACAGATTATGACCCGTGGGCTTGGTTATACAATCAATCTGAAGCCCATCTTGCCTGTGAAAGATTGTTGCCTAACATCGAAAAGTTACTTTTACCTCATCTTGTTCCAGGAGCAAAAATTTTCGATCTCTGCTGTGGTACAGGGCAACTATCCCAAGAGTTAATGAATCGAGGTTATCAAATTGTCGGACTAGATGGCTCAGAAAAAATGCTCCACTACGCTCGGCAAAATGCACCCAATGCGGAGTTTATTTTAGGGGATGCCCGTTCTTTTGAACTGGATTCTGACCCTTTTGATGCCGTTATTTGTACTGATTCGGCTCTTAATCACATTATGAGTTTGGAGGAACTCAAAAGTGTTTTTAGTAACGTATATACAGTCTTGCAAGAAAACGGTTTGTTTATATTTGATATAGGTTTAGAGAAACGATATAGCAATATTGCGATCGCTGATGGTGAGATGCAAGCCAATTACGCCTGGACTGTTGGGGAAACTTACGATCCAAAAGCAAAAGTCGGTACGTTTAGTATCACTATGTTCCAGCCGAATCAGGAGCAAGCAAGCTATAAATCATCTTTAATTCCAACTTTAAAACGCGGTCTTTACAATAAAATTTTGCGTCAGATTAAACCCTCAACATTGTTACAACTTAGAGAAAAAGACTGGCGATCGTCAACCATGAATTTTTCAGTTAAACCTTATTCCCAAACTGAAATTAAGTCAGCTTTGACGGAGGTAGGATTTACTTCCATTGATGTTTACGACTCTAACGGTAAATTAGCCAAGCCGACTGAAGATCGAGATGCTTATTTTGTAACGCGAAAATCTGCTACTAGCATTTAGCCTCAAAAAACTGCAAAACAAATAACCAAGAAAAACTATGGTAACCAACACGCAAACATCGCCTCCCAAGATCAACGAGGATTTAAGGCAAAAACATTTACAAGCGTTGAGCGATCGCTATACGAAACGGACGAAAACGTCAAAACAAATAACCCAGAACTACCGTTCGGTTTTAGCAGATCCCAGAGTCTCAGAATGGTTCGATCCTTCCGTCAAAGAGATGTGTTATCTGATCGCTGCTCAAAAAGCTCAAGGCTCTAAAGTTTGGGATCTTGATGGTAATGAATATATCGATATCATCATGGGGTTTGGTAGCAGTCTTGTGGGTCATAATCCACCCTTTGTTAAAGAGGCAATTCAGGAACAGCTAGAAAAAGGATTTCCTTTGGGGCCACAGTCGGAATATATCGGCGAAGTTGCGGAGTTAATTAGTGAACTGACAGGAATGGAAAGGGTTGCTTTTAGCAATACTGGTACGGAAGCGGTGATGACAGCAATTCGGTTGGCGCGCTCTCATACCAAACGCAAAAAAATTGCCGTATTTACTAATTCTTATCACGGTCATGCTGATGGTGTTTTAGTTGAATCTCTCGGTCTTAAGTTACCTAATGCACTAGAAAAACTTGGGGGAAATCTCTTAATTTCTCGGATTAATTCCCTTGCCTTTCCCGCCTCTCGT
>JBDKJC010000597.1:0-3363 GCA_039796815.1 Cyanobacteriota bacterium
AAGATGCGATTTTTTGACTCAGAGGCTTTTTCTGGACATGTAACCGATGTTTTAATGTGGGAAACATCCAATATTCTGGAGTATCAATTTTTAATTGAAGAGCTAAGAGAGACACTATTTTGGGGAACATATTTTGAGGTGGTTGAAATCATCCCAGCTATTGAAGATGCTCATCTGCTTTCTTATCCAGAACAAGCGCGACAGTAATTGCATGTTTAATGTTTAATGTTCAATGTTTAGCGATCGCTAATTCTTGCAAAAATAACTCTACTAATTCTTGAGTTGTAACTAGAGTTTCTGTGTCTTGGGAATATAAATCATAGGTGCGATAACCTTGATTCAAAATATTATTCCAGGCTAGTTGTAAACTCTCAACCGCATCTAATTCTCCCCATTGCTCTAGCATCATCATTGCGCTAGCTAGGGTCCCTAAAGGATTTGCCTGGTTTTTGCCAGCAATATCGGGTGCAGTGCCATGAATTGGCTCATAAAGACCAAATCCTGACTCATTTAGACTAGCAGAGCCTAGTAAGCCTACCGAGCCGACTAAAGCACCACCAAGATCGCTCAGGATATCCCCAAATAAATTACTAGCCAAAATCACATCAAAGTGTTGCGGGTTAATTACGAGCTGCATCGCCAAATTATCTACTAACATTGGCTCAACAGTAACATCAGGATATTCTTGAGTGATTTCTCTGGTTAATTTTATCCAGGGTAAATGAGGTAAAGCATTTTCCTTATGAGCTACCGTCAGTAAACCGCGTCGTTTCGAGGCTTGATCTAGAGCAACTTGAGCAATACGTTTAATTTGCCAATCATAATACTGCATGGTGTGATAGCCATAGCTACCTTGCTCATCTTCTCCTCTACCCGATGCACCAAAATATATTCCGCTAACTAATTCTCGGACAAATAAAATATCTACCCCAGATAAATAATTACTTTTTAAACTAGAATTGTTAATTATGCTGGGAAATGTTTTGACTGGACGTAAATTAACAAAAAAATCAAATTTCTTCCTAAGTTCCAATAACCCACCTTTACTTACTGCACCAAACAGAATACCGTCGGCTTTACTACATATTTGTGCTGTTATTTCAGGGAAGTATGAGCCGTACTGCTCAAATGCAGATTGTCCAATCTTGCCATAATTTACTTGTAGTTTAAAATCATGTTTAATCGCTACCTGTTGCAAAATAGCCAGTGTTGCCTGCACTACCTCTAAACCAATTCCTTCTCCTGGTAAAACTGCAATAGAATATTGATTCGTCATAATAGTCGCTAATTTTACGTACTGGTGCAAGATTTGAATATGATTTGAGTCGCCTCACATCCTACAACTATTTAGACAACTAAACTACTGATAAATTATCAATTGATTAATTGGGTTAAGACCTCTTAGTTTACAAGTCCGTCACTTTTGAGGTTTTCCCCATTCGAGGACAAGCCTCAAAAGTTTAAATCGGACGCGAAGAAATAATTACGCTAAAAATTTTTCCTAAAGGATATACTTCGTTATCTTTAATTACAATCCTCTTTTTTCAAGGAGAGCTAATTGTGACGCGAAGCTAATCCTTTAGGACTCACTGTTCACTGTTCACTGTTGAACCCATCGATTCCCAAAAATGACTGATGGTAGGATGTATTTTGATTAGTAATTACATACGCTTCATTAAATAAGCCAGTCGCCAAACGAAGATAATGCAATTACAACATTGGGGTACAGCCAGCCAAAAATTAATTAAGCGAGGACTAAGGTTACTTGTGCCAAAATCTCAAGAATCCTTGGAATACAAAGCTTGGCGAGAGAAATTTTTACGCAAACGCTTGGCTTGGTTCTTTTGGCTGGCGTTTCCCTGTTTATTAACCTATACAGTCTATGACTTATACAATTTCGATTTTGTTTGGCAAAGCCCTTGGGTAGAAGCAGACATAGTTCGCTTAATTTTTTTATTTATTGGTCTAGTGTTATATCAAACTAGATGGGGATATCTTCATTCAAACTGGTTATTTCTTCATGTATCTTGGTCGATTACTTTTTTTCCTCAAGTATTGAGTATCTTCAAAGGTTATCCTGTACCATCTCCGACTAGTCTCAATATGATTTTTGTGGCTCAAACTACTTTTATGCCTGTTCAGTGGCGGTTACATTTGCTTTCTCAATTAGGAGCATTAGTCAGTTATTGGATAGGCGTTCATTTAAGACAAGGCTTGCCAGATATTCTTCCCTATGAAGGTTTATCTGTTTTGTATTGGTTTTGGTTTTCTTTGATCTGCACAGTGTCGGTTTATCTTTACGAAAGTTTACAGAAAAGAGAATTTGAATCCCGTCGAGAATTAAATATCTTTCTGCATTCTGTTTCCCACGATCTACGCGCACCAGTCATGGGGACTTCTATGGTCTTGCAAAATCTGCTGCGTAAGGCTCAAGCTAAAGATCATTGCGTTACAGTTGACAGTCTTGTATTGGAACGTTTATTACAAGGAAGCGATCGCCAGTTAAATATGATTAATTCTCTTTTAAAAGCGCAAAATACTTCTGTGCAGGGAATTGTAATTCATCCTCAACCCTGTTGTCTCGACAATTTAGTTCGAGAAATTATCTTGGATTTAAAGCCTATCTTAGATAAAAATAGAATCATAGTTAGCAATCAAATCTCTGACAGTTTACCTTTGATTCATGCAGATCCTACTCAATTATGGCGAGTATTAAATAACTTAATTACTAATGCTCTCAAGCACAATCCACCTGGAATTGAGTTAACTTTGAATGCAGTCGTAGAAATTAATACTCTTCGTATTTCGGTTGCCGATAACGGCATTGGCATTGCCCCTAAAAATCAAGAGCGATTGTTTGAATTATATACCAGAGGCGATCGCGCTCATTATATGCCTGGTTTAGGTATTGGTTTATATCTCTGTCAGCAAATTGTTTTGGCACATGGCGGAGAAATAGGCTGCGATAGCTATCCTAACCAAGGTTCAACGTTTTGGTTTACTCTTCCACTGGAGCGAACCCAAAATCTCAAAAATTACGCAAAGCTATAGGCAGTAATTTCCTCGGCATTAGTGTCATTGAGAATAGCGATCGCTTCAGATTCAAAAGTAATCACTGTATCATTAGCATTTTCCCCTTGACCTTGAGTAATTTCTAATTGCTCAAAAGCAACATTTTCAGGCAATTCTAAAACATCCTCCCCTTGGGTAAAGTCAGCAACAGTATATGTTTCCTCACCAGAAAGCATAAAGCGATCGCTTTGATTACTCCCCATTAACGGGTCGTTAGCCGATACCCCCGTCACCACATTAAAATTTTCATAATTTTCATTACTAGTAGCAGCTTGTTGTGAGCCAAAGTCA
>JBDKJC010000598.1:0-3363 GCA_039796815.1 Cyanobacteriota bacterium
ATGACTGGGAACTTGTAAAAAGCTTTATACAGATATTCAAGTTCGTCGTTTTCTTGGTGGAGTAGTTGATTTAAATAGTGTTAATCTAAAATTTCTGACTATGCTCGAATCTAATACGCCGTCGAAATACTGGGTAATTCGAGTCAAAAATGATAGTTCGACAGTAAGGTAAAAGTGTTGAAATATTACCGTGTAATGGATAGCCTTAGAACAATTATACAAAGCTTATTAAGCTCAATGGGAGATTTAACTAGACCCCAACAAAACTTTCTCTTGACTTTATTTTCGACCTTGCCGATCAGTTGCGGTCGAGCAACTTTTACCAATTTGGGTCGATATAGCCCGATTAATGAGCGAACTTATCGCCGACAGTATCAACGTTCATTCAACTATCGGCTCATCTAACTCTTTATACGGCGATAGTTTGGTCTATTTGTCTCCAACGTCCAATTCGTATTTGTTATCTTTTGAATAATTCTGGTTCTTCTTGTCGCTATGCAGTTCTTTTTTGCACTAACCTGAAGCTAAACCCTTACTCTATTTATCTTTACTATAAAGCTCTTTTTCAAATCGAGTTTATTTTTCGTGATAGTAAACAATTTACTGGATTGGCTGATTGTCAGGCTCGCGACTTCACCAAACTGGATTTTCACTTGAACAGTTCGTTAACTGCTTTGAATCTAGCTAAATGGGACGCTCTCGGACGACACAATTCCGATACCGATTTTGTCTTTTCCATGACAAGTTACAAACGACGTGGACTTAATTATCATCTACTCGAACGATTTATTGACAAGTTAGATTTAGACTCTACTTTTATTAAATCCCATCCTAATTACTCAAACCTTTGTGATTACGGAGTCTATTGCTGCTTAATTTTGTCCGAACCATTGTTTGGGTATATATTCAAATATATGAGCGGTATTAAGATCTATCCGAATTAGTTTAGAGGTAGAGTGTGTTTGAAAGCCTAAGAAACTGACAATATTTTTGAGGAGATTATCAGCGTCGCGATGTTGAAAAACCAGCCAGTATTGATTGTCAACTCCTTTAATGGGATTTCCTTGAGGTAAGTAATAAGGGCGTTGTTGGCGAATTAAGTCGGAGATGACAGTTTCTAACATAAAATATCGTATAAAAAGTAAGAAATATTTAAAGCCAGGATTCTACAGATAATGCTTTAACGGTACGAATTCGTTGAAAATCGCTATCGGCTGAGACTATTGTTAGATTGTGTTGTAGAGCGATCGCCGCAATCCAAAGATCGTTTTCATCAAATCCTAAATCGGTAATTTTTGTCTTTCGGCGTTTATTTTTTTCTTTGGGTGCAAACTGGTTAAACAAGGCTGCTTTTAATTGCCCGTAAATAGTAGCTACATCCTCAGTAATTAGATAAACACGTAGATCTTCGAGAAATTCTGTTAACCGAGCGCGATTAGTTTCCTTTTGGGTCGATTTTTCCACCATAAATGTGAGTTCTCCCTCTACGATGACGCAGGTAGCAATATTCAACTCCCCTACTTCAGTAACTCGACGAATAACATTTGGTACGTTTAAAATGATTGCGCTACAGTGGTTCGTATCAAGTAGGTACATTATTCAAAGGGATTAAGGTCATAGTCAAATTTGGCTTTACCGCGAGTAGCATAAACGGCACGAAGACACTCTTCCAAGTCGTCACCTGACCACTTACCAGCGTGTCTGAGAATGGAACGCCCAGAAGCAGGGCGATAGGATTGTTGAAATTCTGAGGCTAGCGATCGCCCTGTAGATTGAACGGATTTGTGAGTATCTGATTTAAGATCTGTTTGAGTTTTGATTTGCTTAGTTTTTAAAAATCGTAAAAAGTCTAAAGTTTCTTCTAGAAGTTCTTCTGGAGTTGATTCGATTTCTTGAAATAATAATTCTTTAATAGTCATGGGTTGAAGAAAAAATTACCGAGTTGTCTGATGGCATATTCAATTTGTGCTTGATGCTCAGGCACTGATGAGCTTACGGACTGATAATCGATCGCTTTCTTGGAGTGGTTCAATACTTTCAGCAGGTAAAGTCACTACGCCGACAAAACCTCCTGCTGCTGTATAGATCTCCAAGACACAGCCTTCTTGCCCTGTTTGATCGATAACGTAATCATTCAGAATTGCAATATCTCCTTTTGCGAGATTATCTGCTGGGAAATCACGATTGATGACCACTTCTTGAAATAAATCGAGCTTCATTTCTAAACCTCCTAATCTGGGATTAATGTGATAAAACGAAAATTTGAGTCTGCTGCTTGGTGCAGCCAAATTGTGACTACGCCTAAATCAATACCGTTAACTCCTTTTAGCATTCCTTTTACCTCATAAAATGTGCCAAACCGATCGGTTCTATCCTCCATAGCATCATTGTCCGCAATTAGTTCCCGAATTGCCATCTCTAAATCTACTGGATTAGCTTGGGTAAATCCTCCTTGGAGCAGAAATTTTGATTTATCATTGCGCGATCGCGCAACCAACAGGTATCGTGTCAGCTTAGGCTCTGGAATGACTGCATCTGCTGGTATTTTCACGATCAAGATTCTACATTTTGAGTTGGAGATTTTTCTTCGCGAAGCTGTTTTACATCATTCAAAAACTCATCTAAACTCACTTCATCTAACCATTGGTGATGCTCTTTAGTATAATCACTATGTCCTATGTCGAACTGTTGTAAAAATCGAATCGTGCCAGCAACATCTAAAGTGTTTATCAATGCCTCATAACCTTTTCTTTTAATTTCCATTGGTGTCATCTTCATTATCTTCTTCCTCCTGAGTAACTTTTGTTAACCATATAATAGATAAAGATTTGTGAAATAGAGTGTAAATGAATATTCAATTAGTAGATTCGATCATTCAAATGATTGGCAATCTCTCACCAGCAGAAAGAGAATTAGTTAAACAAAAACTATTTGCCTCTAATAGCAATAATAGTTCTGAAGATTTAGATAGTCTTACCTTAGAAGACCGTAAGGCTTTTCTGAATAAGCCTTTGGTAGAGCGACAATCTATTCTGGCTACCCAAGCCGAGAAAATAGCCAAACACTATTATTTCTTGAGAAAATAGATGTTTATTACTGTCATAGGAAACTTATTCATCATAATAATAGATATATCTCTGAGGAAGTGTAATGACGAGCCTAGATAAAGTTTTGGATGAAGCAATGGATTTGCCACTAGAACAACAGGAAATGTTAATCCAAATCTTACAACGTCGGATGATAGAGCGACGCAGGGATGAAATTGCGACCGATGCAGCAGCAACTCTTGCGGAATTTAGAGCAGGTAAGCTAAAGACGCAAACTGCTAATGAGGCGATCGCATCTCTCCGAGAATTTCTCCAA
>JBDKJC010000599.1:0-3356 GCA_039796815.1 Cyanobacteriota bacterium
CATTCCTCCAGCGAGGAGTAAAAATGCCAAAAATGTATTGTTCATGGGCTTTTCAATTAATTATTATCTTGGTTACTCTCAAATATTGTAATTAAACTTAATCTAGTTTAACATTTTTATCCGCATTAACTTCTAACCGAACCATGGATACATGACTCAATCCTTGAGCATCCAAAGGTTTTCTAGCTAGATATAGCTCGACAAATTGAGCAATAAACTCATCACGCTGTGTTTCTGGTACATATTTGGTAAAAGGCATCCAGGTAGTGCGTATCCAGCCTGCTAATCCTGCTTCCCCCTGATGAGTCATATCTTTAGGTACTAATTCTAGGCGTTTAATACTCAAGCCAGATTCTTGTAACCAATTTTGGTAATCTTCCAGTCCATGAAAGAAATAAGGATTATAAAAGTCTGCAAAATAAGGTTGCCACAGATCCCTTGCCGTCAATTCGGCAAAAGTAGCCAAGATATCTGCTGCATTACCCTTGCCACCGCAGGAAATAATTAATTTTCCCTGTTCTTTTAAAGCTTTATTCGCACCTTTGAGAAACGCTTGATGGTCGTTTACCCAGTGCAGAGTGGCGTTAGAAAAAACTAAATCAAACTCTCGATCGAAGTCAAGCGATCGCGCATCAACACAAGCAAAACTAAGATTAGGATAGTAGCTTGAAGGATATTTCTCAGCAGCATAAGCAATCATTTCAGGTGAACTATCTACCCCGACTATATGGCTTTGAGGTAAAGTAGCGGCAAAGTCAGCACTAATCTTCCCGTCACCACAACCTACGTCCAGAATAGACTGATATGCTTCTAAGTTTAAATCTTGAGTTAGCGATCGCGCCCATTTTAATTGAGCATCGGAATTTTTCGCATAGTCTGTTGGATTCCACTTGGAGGATCTTGAATCTTCCATCACATAATTTATTAGTTTTGATTGCCATCTATCTTACACCTTGGCTCTTCAACAATGAGCAATGAGCAATGAACAATATTCATTGATAACAGCTTTTAACCTAAATCGAGATGTGACATCCTCTTTCGTCGCTCACTTGCTGACTGTGATTAAGATCAGGGCTAAATAGCTCAAAATCAACCAGAGTTGAATTATTGAAGATGTAAAAATGTTACTTGCTTTAGGTGGAATTATGGCTACTCAAGAAAGAACCAATCAAATTAAAATTACTTTGCCTCTAGTAGCGCTATGCTTACCCTTATTTGCTAATTACCATGTTAAGGCTGAGAATAGTTGTCCTTACGAAACCTATATTCGTGTTGAGCAAAAATGTGTAGATATTTCTGCTCAAGGATTAAACAACATTACCGAAGAATTTGAGAGCAATGCAGTTAAAGAGGTTAATCAAGAGCTTGAACAGGTAAGCCAAAAGCTAGAAAAGTTAAGTGCAGAGTTAGAAGAATACTGTCTCGAAGAACAACCTAAAACTTTTACTCAAGTTGAAATTATGGAAGATGTTTGTCAATATTAGTTTAACTTTTGACTTTTTATTCTTTAACTGGTTGCTTCGTGCGCTCCTCAATTTCTTCTAAAGTTTTCAGCAAAATGCGTTTGGCTTGTAAATTCCAGCCCCATTTTTGAATATTGATTGCTAGGGGAATACCAATAGCTGGCGCGAGGAAATCTACAGGCTGGCGTAAGGAAATGCCAAATAATAATCCTAATCCAGCAATTCCCCAAAAAGGTAGGGCTACAGTCTGGCGCTGTTCTTCAATCAGCTTGCCAAACCAGCCTTTGGGCATTAGTTCTAGCAATTCTTTCTTAACTTCTTTTTGTTGTCTAGCATTTAGAGAAAGACCAATTTTACGTCTTAATTTTTCAATTTTACGAGCATCGGTACTATATACGGCCAGCTCGTCTTCAGCTAGAGCAATGAGGCGTTCTAATTGTCCGTTGGTACCGTCCATATGTTTTGATAATATCTTTTTTATAGTTTTGTAAACTATTATAAATTAAACCGTTCAGATACATTAGACATTTTTGGTACATAAAGCGATCGCCTTATCAATAATTTGCTGGCGATCTAACTTAGCTGCCAATTCTTCTATACTGAGCTTGCCTTCAAAAGCTTCATAGGCTGCCTCTTCTAGTGCGTCATCAAATGTTGCTACCAACATTATGGCGATCGCTTCTGGTTTAGCATAATAGCCTCCAGACTTTCTTCTTTTGTTAGTTTTATGAATACCTTTGACAGAGTTGGAAATAGATCTATTCCAGGAGCTAGTAGTTCTTTGTTCGGCTTCTTGCTTAATTAGGTGCAGCAAAAGAATCACCATGTAGCTTTCTATTTTATTTAACTTGTCTTCAACGGACATTTCTTCTAGCTCGTCAACTATTTTCAAAGCTCCCTGATAATCTTGTTCTTCGATCCTTTTTCTCAGTTCCTGTAATTCAAACATTAATTTTGCAGCTCGATCGACTGTATCAATATTTTACTTATAGCTTATAGCTTTGCTCGTTTACGCCGATCTAAAATGTCCTATGATATCGGCATCAAACAATTTCATTAATTTAAATGCATTTTTCGCCTCAACTGACTGCACTAGCTAGCTATTTAGCTGGAGAATTTAGTAATCAATCCCAAGCAATAGAACAACCCGCTTGGTTCGTTAATCTGCGCTTGTGGATTCGTCCAGTACCTATTTTTACCGACGATAGCATTACTTTATTTGCGGAACAGGCTAACATTCTGAAGCTGGATCGGCCTTATCGTCCCAGAATTTTGCGCTTACGAGAACGAGAAAATATTGAAGTGGAATTTTATATGCTTGAAGATCTGGCTACTGCTAGAGGTGCTGGACAAAATAAAGCTTTAATTGCTCAGATTACCCCCGAGAAAATTAAGTTTCTGCCCAACTGTACTCTTAAAGTTGCTACTCAGGAGTTAGCAAACAGCACATACTGTTTTGAGACTACCCCCGTAACAGATGAACCCTGCACCGTTACTTATCAAGGGTCTACTTTTCAGGTTTTTCTCGGCTTTAAAGCGACAGCAGCTGAATTGTTGACTTATGACAAGGGAATCGATCCTGCAACAGGACAAGGAACTTGGGGGGCGTTGATGGGGGCATATTCTTTTCGTAAGCTGCAAGATTTTGCTCAAGAGCTAAATTTGTAACTTAAGGTGTAAGGTGTTAAATAGTAACTGCGTTTATGGGCGATCGCCATTAAACTAATGGATAAAATCTGGTTATTGTGGGAAATTCCTTTAGCTTGCTTATCTTTTTTATTTAACAAGATAGTTAAATTTGCGATCGGTAATTTGTTTACGGTTTATCTGGCGCTGAATAAAAAGAAAGCTTCCCAGTGGCGCGTCTTGTCGACACAGATGATTAAAGCTCCT
>JBDKJC010000600.1:0-3356 GCA_039796815.1 Cyanobacteriota bacterium
AGACAATGGTAATCTGGGGTGCAATGGCAAGTAGAGCTTGGAGAGTGCCAGCACGATTAGGATTAATATGTCCCAGTACGACGTAATCAATCTGTTGAGGGTCAATCCGAGCCTGGAGTGCATTCAGAAATATCTGTTTAAAAGATTCTCCTGGGGGATCGAATAAAGCCACGCTATCTGCTTCAATTAAATAAGAATTAGCGGTAGTCCCTTTTTGTAGGGCGTATTCAATTTCAAATTTGAGCCGTGACCAAGTACGCGATCGCAACACGCGAGTATTGGTAGCTACGGGAAAAACTTGGACATCCTGGGCTTGATTAGCAGAGGGCATAAATTTTAGAGAAAATTTTAGAGTTTTTTGCTTGACTATGCTTAACTTTAAGTTTACCAAGAAGGCGCAACGGAAACAGTACAGTTTCTCCGTAATTGCTCACCAAGCAGCGGTGTTTAATTGTTAAATTAGCTAGTTTTAATCATTTGTCAATTAATCAAGTAAAAAATTAGCATGAAAAAGTAGGACATAAGCCCACTATTAAAAATCAATTTAGAAAGCTTTAAGGCGGTCTACAGACCTTTTGTGTTAGAATTTTTGAGTAATTTTTCATCACGCATCAATCAATAACGCTCTAAGGCTTTTTCGGAGAAATACATGACTACCAGTTACGATGCAGATCAGATTCAGGTACTGGAGGGGTTAGAAGCAGTACGCAAACGTCCAGGGATGTACATTGGTTCGACAGGACCTAAAGGACTGCATCACCTAGTATATGAGGTGGTGGACAACTCGATTGATGAGGCGCTAGCGGGCTTTTGCACCCATATCGAAGTGGACATTAATCCTGATGGTTCTATTACCGTTACTGATGATGGACGGGGGATTCCCACAGGGATTCATTCTAAAACAGGCAAGTCTGCCCTGGAAACAGTAATGACCGTGCTGCACGCTGGGGGCAAATTTGGTGGTGACGGCAGTGGTTATAAGGTTTCTGGTGGTTTACACGGAGTTGGTATATCCGTCGTTAATGCCCTATCTAAAATAGTTGAAGTTACGGTCTGGCGTGACCAAAAAGTTCATCAGCAACGCTACCAACAGGGTAAGCCTCAAGGAAAATTAGAAGTCAAACCAAATAAAGAACAGCCTAAGCGCACGGGAACATCGGTTCACTTTGTTCCTGATGAGACCATCTTTACCGAAACCACGATTTTTGAATATGATGTCCTGTCCAAGCGGTTAAAAGAGCTAGCTTACCTCAATGCTGGAATTAGGATTACTTTTAGCGATAATCGTGAAGAACAGCGTCAGGATACCTTCTGTTACGAGGGTGGCATCAAAGAATATGTCGAATATATGAATCGTGAAAAAGATGCCCTTCATGAAGATATTATCTATGTCAACAAAGAGAAAAATGGCGTAACTGTCGAAGTTGCTTTGCAGTGGTGTATTGATGCCTATAGTGATAACCTCTTAGGTTTTGCAAACAACATCCGCACTATTGATGGCGGTACGCATCTAGAAGGATTGAAGACTGTCCTCACTAGAACCATGAATTCCTTTGCCCGTAAACGCAACAAGCTGAAGGAGAGTGATTCTAACTTAGGGGGAGAAAACATTCGCGAGGGTTTAACGGGGGTTGTCTCGGTTAAAGTCCCCGATCCTGAATTTGAAGGGCAAACAAAAACTAAGCTGGGTAACACGGAAGTTCGCGGTATTGTCGATTCCCTGGTCGGAGAAGTTTTAACTGAATACTTAGAATTTAATCTCAGCATCGGGGATTCAATTATTGAGAAGGCGGTACAGTCTTTTAAAGCCGCTGAAGCTGCCCGTCATGCACGAGAATTAGTCCGTCGTAAATCAGTACTCGAGTCTTCTCCCTTACCAGGAAAGTTAGCTGACTGTAGTTCTCGCGATCCTGAAGAGTCTGAGATCTTCCTCGTGGAAGGCGATTCAGCTGGCGGTTCGGCCAAGCAAGGAAGGGATAGGAAATTCCAAGCTATTTTGCCCCTCAGAGGTAAAATTATTAACATCGAAAAGACTGATGACAGCAAAATCTATAAGAACAATGAGATTCAGTCGATGATTACCGCCTTGGGTTTGGGTATTAAAGGGGATGAATTCGATCCTGCTCAATTACGTTATCACCGTATAGTAATTATGAGTGTGGCAGGAGATGAACCGACTCTGGTATTAGATGAATATACAGGACAGACTGAATTTGTCAAAATTGGTAAATTTATTGATGAATGTGTGGAAGGAAAACGCACCACAGAAAGATATCAGGTAGTTTGTTTCGATCCTGTCACCAATGCTACCCGTTTTCGTCCTTTAAAAGCCGTTATTCGTCATGGTCATCAAGAACCGATGTATAAGATTACCACGACCTATAATCGCTCGGTTAAGGTTACTTCTTCCCATAGCGTATTTGTCTATGAAAATGGCGAAGTAAAACTGAAAAAAGGTAACGAAATTCGTGAAGGTGATTTATTAGTAGCCAGTCGTCGTTTACCTCGTCCTGAAAATAGTCCGACTCGCATTGATTTACTCAAGGTTTTTTATGAAGCAGGACTAACTGATGCCCTTTATTTACAAGGAGAAGATGTTAGGGAAATAGCTGCTAAACGAGTGTTAGCGAAATTAGATAAGCCTGAACAATGGAGTGAATCAAGAGTTTATTTAGATACTGTAGGATGGCAAGCATTAATTAACCAACGTCAAACCGCAGGTATTTCCCAAAAAGCTGTTGCTAGTAGTTGTGGAGTCAAGCAGCCAATTACGATTAGCCATTGGGAAAGAGGTATTAATCGACCTACTTTATCTGATTTTCTCAATTATCTTGAGGCGATCGGTGGTAATGAAAACGTTATTTACGAAACTTTACCGTCTAAAATCGATCGCTTGTTAGAACAAGATGACAGTAGTAAAAATGCTCGTTGGCGCGAAGTCAGTGCTTATAAACCTATTAGCTTTTTTACTCCCAGTGAGTTAAATCAATTGGGTGAAGAAATTAAAATTGTTCCTCAAGCACACATTGAGAAAGCTTTTAATCGCTATTTACCAATTAACCAGGAATTGATGTATTTCTTAGGTTGGTATGTGGCAGAAGGAACTTTGAGTCAGCATCAGGTTAGCTTAAATTTAGGGAAAAAAGATGAACCCTTTATTCCTGAATTAATTGCAGCCATTGAAAAGGTTTTTGGTGAAACTCCTCGTCTTTATTACGATCCTGATAGTCAAGGAATTAAACTTTACTTCCATAGTGTTGCAGCAGCTAGATTGTTACGCGCTTGGAATTTAGCTGAGGTTGCCCATCAAAAACAATTACCCGATATTGTTCTAAGTTTAGGAGAAGAATTACAGT